>JAYSPJ010000505.1:0-3890 GCA_043722155.1 Bradyrhizobium sp. | reverse complement strand
GCCGGTCCACGAACAGCGTCTTGACCTCCGCCACGCTGAGATAGCGTTTTTCGCCCTCACCCTTGCCCATGATGTCCAGCAAGACCGGCCACTCGCCGTTCATCAACAGCCGGTCGAACCAGCGCCTGTGGCCCGTGGCGCGCGCGAAATTCGCGTCCATGTAGGCCTTGATCTCGCTGCTCGTCAGCCCGCGCTCGACGCCGCCGCACGGATCCGGCCAGTCCTTGCCGAACTCGGCGAGACGCGCGATCTCGCTCTCATGCACCTTTGCGGTCGCGTCCAGGATGCGCGAGCCGACGCCATGCTTGTCCAGCGGGCCATTGCGCAGCGCGTCGAGCTCCGCGCCGGACCACCAGCTGCGCAACAGACGCAAGGGATTGAGGCCGTTGGCGATCAGTGCGACCGGGTAGGTCTTCAGGCCGACCAGTCTTTTCTGCAGCCCCGTCCTGCCGCTGGCGGCCTCGACCGTCCTGCAAAGTTCGGAAATCGGCACGATGTGGCCACCGACGAAACCCTCCGACACAACGGCGCGCAAAAAGGGGCAGGGACTATTGGGCGAAACCTCGGGGCCCGGAGCGGACACGCCGCTCGCAACTTTATTGATGCTGTCGTCTTGCATGGCGCGGAATCCTGAAAAATATCGAATCGCTGAAAAAGCACCGAATGATGAAATTATGAAACTGACTCGCTCCGAATTAAAGTGGACAAGTTGTGAAAAGGCGAGCCGGCCCGTGTTGCACTACCTTAAGGTGCAAGAGAGTCTTGGCGGAATTCGAACCTGAGTCAACTGGAGGCCGGAGGCAAGGCGGCGCGCGCCGGCGGAGCATTGGCTGTTTTCCGGCAGGCTCAGCCAGGTCGCGGCAATCGACCCCATCCACGCCCGCCGAACGCCGGTGCGTGCCCGCAGCACGCCGAAGCCGGCTTTAGGAATTCGCGGTAAGCTTTGAGCCAGACCCGACGAGCGACAGGTTGCGCAACGGCACGCCGGCTTTCAAAAGCCCGTCACGATAAAGGGCGGTGTCGGCCGGCATTTTCCAGCGGAAATTCCTCAAATGCCGCTCGACGGTCAGGCCCGGAAAGCTGGTCAGCAGGACTTCGACCGCCTTTGCCGCTTCCTCGGTCCGGTCCAGCTGCGCGAGGGCGGCAGCCCGCACGCAGAGCACCTGGAGATGATTGGGATTCAAGTACAGGGCTTCACGCCCCCACGACAGCGAGGCGTCATACTGCCGGAGAAGGTAGTGGCTGAACGCGTTCAATGCCGGCCATTGATATCTGGGGTCGCTGTTGCCGCGCTGCACCGCCGTCGAGAACAGTTCGACGGCCTGGCGGTGCTCGCCGATCACCATGTGACATATTCCAAGAACACCACGAGCCCCCATGTCGTAAGGGTTTAATTCAACCGCCTTTCGCGCGGCTTCCATGGCGGCATCGTGATGGCCTTCCATCGCATGCACATAGGCCAGAATCGAAAATGCGAATGACGAACGAGGATCAAGCCGGACACTGCTTTCCGCGAGACCCAACGCCTCGCTCCACAATTCGCTGGTACTCCTGATCCATCCAAAGTGCACGCCCTGCGTCAGGATGGTGGCGAGATAGGCGCGGGCGATCGAGAGCGCCGGATCGAGCGCGATGGCTTCCCGGAGCAAATCGATCGAGGCTTCGTAATCCGCCTTGGTCGGCTGATAATAGTGGGAAAGCCCGCGCAGGAACCGGTCCCACGCGGTCAGGTCGGCCGACGATGATCGCGCGGGCGCGGAAGCTTCGGCGCGATATATCTCCGGAGCCAATGCCGCGCACAGATTGGTGGTGATTTCATCCTGCATCGCGAACAGATCGCCGATGTCCCTGTCGTATCGACCGGCCCACAATTGCTCGCCATTCTCGGGGGCTATCAATTCGGCGGTGACGCGAATTTTGGTTCCGGAGCGTCGTACCGTCCCCTGGATCAGATAGGTCGCGTCAATTTCGCGCGCGATCAGGCTCTTGCCCTTGAACGCGAAGGTCGAGTTCCGGCTCAGCACCCGATAAAACGATTGCAGCGACAGCGCGTGGATCAGGTCTTCGGTCAGTCCGTCGGAAAAATACTCGTCGGCGCTGTCGCTGAGATTGGCAAAGGGCAGCACTCCCACGATCGCGGTTCGATACTGGGCCGGCAGGTTTGACGTGTTCCTGAGCTCCGGGCCGGAGACCCCGGACCTGGCCGGCACCCAGGTCCAGACATTGACCGGCTCGGCGATGTTCTTGAAACGGTGAATGCCGGCATCGACGAAGGGAGTGCTGAGGTGCTTGCTGGCCTCATTGTAGGCTTTGGCCGAGGCGGCCACGCCGCCGGGGGCGGCAATCGATTCGAGGCGGACGGCGATGTTCACCCCGTCCCCGAATACCTCGTCCTCGTCGGCCATCACATCGCCCATGTGGACGCCCAGACGGAATTGCATGACCCGATCTGCAGGGAGTTGGCTGTTCCGTTCGGCCATCAGCGACTGCATCCCGGTCGCGGACTCCAGCGCCCCCACGACGCTCGGAAACTCCAGCAGAAAACCATCGCCGGTGTTCTTCACCAACCGACCGCCGTGATTGAGAATAACCGGATATACCGCGCTTCGATGCGCCTTGAACGCGGCGTGGGTACCTGCCTCGTCGGCACCCATCATTCGCGAGTAACCCGCAACGTCAGCGCAGACGATTGCAGATAAGCGTCTCTCCATCTCCCGTGCCCCTGAACTCGCAGCCCTTACAGGACGTGGTCGCGGACCGAATCCAATGCCTTTAAACCACCTGTCGCCGCCAGACGCCAGATCGCATGTATATGTCAGCCAGCAGACCGTGGTACTGCCACAAGGGCACGACCTCACCGAGCAGAGGTTCCCCGACCGCCATTCTTAGCCGCGCAGGCCGGGCGCTTCCTGGCCGGTGCGCGCCACATATTCCGTGTAGCCGCCGCCATACTGGTGAATGCCCTCCGGGGTCAGTTCCAACACCCGGTTGGATAATGCGGCCAGAAAATGCCGGTCGTGTGACACGAACAGCATGGTGCCCTCGAATTCGGACAACGCATTGATCAGCATCTCCTTGGTCGCCATGTCGAGATGGTTGGTGGGCTCGTCCAGCACCAGGAAGTTCGGCGGATCGAACAGCATCTTCGCCATCACCAGCCGCGCCTTCTCGCCGCCCGACAGCACCCGGCATTTCTTCTCGACGTCGTCGCCGGAGAAGCCGAAGCAGCCGGCCAGCGCGCGCAAGCTACCCTGCCCGGCCTGCGGAAACGAATCTTCCAGCCACTCGAACACCGTGCGCTCGCCGTCCAGCAGATCCATGGCGTGCTGGGCGAAGTATCCCATCTTCACGCTGCCGCCGACGGCGACCGTGCCATCATCGGGTTCCGTGGAACCCGCCACCAGCTTGAGCAGCGTCGACTTGCCGGCGCCGTTGATCCCCATCACGCACCAGCGCTCCCTGCGGCGCACCTGGAAGTCCAGCCCGTCATAGATGCTTCTGACGCCATAGCCCTTGTGCACATTCTTCAGGCTGACCACGTCTTCCCCCGAGCGCGGCGCCGGCAGGAAATCGAACTGCACCGTCTGGCGGCGCCTGGGCGGCTCCACCCGCTCGATCTTCTCCAGCTTCTTGACCCGGCTCTGCACCTGCGCCGCGTGCGAGGCGCGCGCCTTGAAGCGCTCGATGAAATTGATTTCCTTGGCGAGCATCGCCTGCTGACGCTCGAACTGGGCCTGCTGCTGCTTCTCGCCCAAGGCGCGCTGCTGCTCGTAGAACTCGTAATCGCCGGAATAGGTGGTGAGCGACCCGCCATCGATCTCCACCACCTTGTTGATGATGCGGTTCATGAACTCGCGGTCGTGCGACGTCATCAGCAGCAAGCCCTCGTA
>JAYSPJ010000504.1:0-19979 GCA_043722155.1 Bradyrhizobium sp. | reverse complement strand
GCTGCCGCCGGTGCTGCTGGCGCTCGGCCTCACCATGACCTCGGCCTCCGAGGTCGTCACCTTCGCGCTGGCCTGCATGGCGCTGAACATCCTGGTCGGCCATACCGGCCTGGTCTCGTTCGGCCATGGCGCCTGGTTCGGTCTGGCCGCCTATGCGGCGGCGCTGATCCAGCGCAATTGGATGCCGGGCTCGCTGTTCGGTCCCACCATCGCCGGTGTCCTGATCGTCATGGCCGTCGCCGCCACGTTCGGATTCCTGATCCTGCGGCGGCGCGGCGTGTATTTCTCGCTGCTGACGCTGGCGCTGGCGGCGATGCTGTATGCGGTGGCGTTCCGCTGGACCGACGTCACCGGCGGCGAGAACGGCCTCGGCGGCATCACGCGGCCGACGCTGTTCGGCGTCAATCTCGAATCCTCCACGAATTACTACTGGTTCGTCGCCGCCATCGCGTTCCTGGTGCTGATCCTGCTGTGGCGCTTCCACAATTCGACCGTCGGCACCGTGCTGGTGGCGATCCGCGAGAACGAACAGCGCGCGCGTTTCCTCGGCTATCCCACCAATCGCTACAAGCTCGCCGCCTTCGTGCTGTCGGCCGGGATCACCGGGCTTGCCGGCATCCTGCTGCTGTTCCAGAACCGCATGACTTCGGCCGATCCGATCTCGGTCGCCTTCTCCGGCGAACTGCTGGCGATGGTCGTGATCGGCGGCATGCGCAGTTTCCTGGGCCCCGCGCTCGGCGCGCTGTTCTTCATCCTGTTCCGCGAATTCCTCGGCATCTACACCGAGAACTGGCTGTTCTGGTTCGGTCTGGTGTTCGTCGGCTTCATCGTGTTTTCGCCAACGGGTCTGGTCGGCGTCGGCGAGCGGCTGATCGCGCCGTTCCGCAAGAAGACGACCGAGGATGCCGCGATGTCGGCGCGCCGCATCGAGCTGTTGCCGCTGCCGGAATTTCTGCGGCCGAAATCCCACATCGAAGGGCCGGTGTTGTCGGCCCGCCACATCGTCAAGAGCTTTGGCGGCATCCAGGCCGTTCAGGGCATCGACATCTCGATTGCCGACCGTACCCTGCATGCGCTGATCGGCCCCAACGGCGCCGGCAAGACCACGGCGTTCAATCTGTTGTCGGGTATGTTTCCGCCGGACCAGGGCACGGTATCGCTGCTGGGCCAGCCGATCGCCGGCGAGACGCCGGAGGAGATCGCGCGCGCCGGAATCGGCCGCTCGTTCCAGATCACCAACCTGTTTCCGGCCCTGAGCGTCGGCGAGAACATCCGGCTCGCCGTGCAGGCGCGGCACCCTCGCCGCTTCGATCCCATCACGTCAGCGCTGTCGATCGAGGCGATCAATGCCGAGACCGACGCCACCATCCGCTATCTCGGCCTGGCCGGCATCGAACAGGCCGAAGCCGGCATGCTGTCCTATGGCGGCCAGCGCCTGCTCGATATGGGCGTGGCACTCGCCACCGCGCCCCGCGTGCTGCTGCTCGACGAGCCGCTCGCCGGGTTGGCCGCCGCGGAACGCGAGCGCATCGGCGCCATCATCAAGCGTATTTCCGCCGATTTGCCGGTGCTGCTGGTCGAACACGACATCGACCGGGTGTTTCAGCTCGCCGACCATGTCACCGTCATGAACGAAGGCAAGGTGCTGCTTGACGGCACGGTCGAGCAGGCGCGCGCCAGCCCGAAGGTGCAGGAAGTCTATATCGGCTCCGGCGCCACTGAAGTCGCCGCGCGCCCGCGCGAAACCGCAGCCCGCGTCAGTGCGCTGCTGACCGCTGCCAAGGTCGACACCTTCTACGGCAAGAGCCACATTCTCAACGACGTCAACTTCACGCTGCACGAGAACGAGATCATCGCGCTGCTGGGCCGCAACGGCGCCGGCAAGTCGACGCTGCTGAAGACGCTGATCGGGATCGCGCCGGCGGCGAACGGATCGATCAAGTTGGCGGACAGCGAGCTGATCGGAAATTCGTCGGCGCAGAATGCACGGCTCGGCATCGGCTATGTGCCGCAGGGCCGCGGCCTGTTCGCCGGCATGAGCGTCGAGCAGAATCTCGAGCTTGGCGGCTTGAAGCGCCAGACCGGCAACGGCGTGCACTGGACCCGGGAACGGATCTACGAATACTTCCCGCGGATTCGCGAGCGGCTCGACAGCCCGGCGGATTACCTCTCCGGCGGCGAGCAGCAGATGGTGGCGGTGGCTCGCGCGCTGTCAGGCGACGTGCGGGTATTGCTGCTCGACGAACCGTTCGAGGGCCTGGCGCCGACCGTGGTGGAGCAATTGTTCGAGACCTTCGACCGGCTGCGCAAGGAAATCGCCATCATCATCGTCGATCACCATCTCGACCTGGCGCTGGCGCTGTCCGACACCACGGTGGCGCTGGAGCGCGGCCGGGTGATTCACCAGGGGCCATCGAAGGCGCTGCGCGACGATCTAGATCTGCGCCGCAAGGTGCTCTGGTTGTGAGATGAAGGTTGAGAGAAACCAAAATGGCAGATACTGAACGCAACGTCGCCATCGTCGGCTCGGGCCTGATCGGACGCGCCTGGGCCACGATCTTCGCGCGTGCGGGCTGGAACGTGCGGCTCACCGATCCGCATATTCCGACGCTGAAGGCGGCCCCCCGCCTGATCCGCGACGAGCTGCACGCACTGGCGCGCCATGGCCTCGCCGACGATCCCGATGGCGCCGTCGCGCGGGTCTCGATCGCAGCGAGCCTGCAGGAAGCCCTGCTCGACGTCGAATTCGTCCAGGAAAACGGCCCGGAGATCGTCGAAGACAAGAAGACCATCTTCGCCCAGCTCGACAAGCTCGCCCCGCCGAACGCCCTGCTGGTGTCCTCGACTTCGGCCATCACGGCCTCGCGCTTCACCGAGACCCTGCCCGGCCGGGCGCGCTGCCTGGTCGGCCATCCCGTCAATCCGCCGCATCTGGTGCCGCTGGTCGAGCTGTGCGGCGCGCCGTGGACCTCGCCCGGCGCGATCGAGCGCGCCCGCAACATCTATCGCGAGATCGGTCAGGTACCGGTGACGATCAAGCGCGAGATCAACGGCTTCGTGCTGAACCGGCTGCAAGGCGCGCTGCTGGCGGAAGCCTTCCGCCTCGTCGGCGAAGGCTATATCTCGGCGGAGGATCTCGACCACACCGTCAAGGATGGCCTCGGCCTGCGCTGGTCGTTTCTCGGACCGTTCGAGACCATCGAACTCAATGCGCCCGGCGGCATTCCCGATTATTGCGCGCGCTACACCGGCTTCTACAAGGAATTGGCGGCGGCCGCCGCCGGACCCGAAGTCTACCAGAGCCCGAATGTCGACCGCGTGATGGCGGCCTGGCCGCATCAACCGACGCCGGAGCGCATCGGTGCACTGACGCAGCGGCGCAACGAGCGCCTGGCGGCACTGGCCGCGCATAAAGCCAAACAAGCGTCATTCCGGGGCGTCGCGACAGCGACGAACCCGGAACCTCGAGATTCCCCGGTGCGCAATTTGCGCACCTGAGGTCTGGTCCTTCGGACCATCCCGGAATGACGGTTTAAATCGACTATCGCCAAGAACAAGAAAGTGAGCACCCCATGAGCCGCAAAGTCATCATCACCTGTGCCGTCACCGGCGCGATCCATACTCCCTCGATGTCGAAGGCGCTGCCGGTGACGCCGCAGGAAATCGCCGACGCCGCGGTCGATGCCGCGGAAGCCGGCGCCGCCATCGTGCATCTGCACGCGCGCAATCCCAAGACCGGCCAGCCCGACCAGAGCCCGGAGGCCTTTGCGCCGTTCCTGAAAATCATCAAGCAGCGCTCCAACTGCGTGATCAACCTCACCACCGGCGGCGCGCCGACCATGACGGTGGACGAGCGCGTCCGTCCGGCCGCGGTCTACAAGCCAGAAGTCGCATCCCTCAACATGGGCTCGATGAACTTTGCGTTCTTCGGCATGCTGAACCGCTTCAAGAAATTCGAGCACGACTGGGAACTGAAGCACCTGCAGAACAAGGACATCGTGTTCCGCAATACCTTCCAGGACATCGAATACGTGCTGAAGACGCTGTCGGAGACCGGCACCCGCTTCGAGTTCGAATGTTACGACACCGCGCATCTCTACAACCTCAACTACTTCCTCGAGCAGGGCATGGTGAAGCCGCCCCTGTTCGTGCAGACGGTGTTCGGCCTGCAGGGCGGCACCGGCGCGCATCCGGAGGATGTGCTGCACATGAAGCGCACCGCGGACCGGCTGTTCGGCGACAAGATGGTGTGGTCGGTGCTGGGCGCCGGGCGCAACCAGTTGCCGATTGCGGCGATGGCCGCCGCCATGGGCGGCAACATCCGCGTTGGCCTCGAAGACTCGCTGTGGGCGGCGCCCGGCCGGATGGCGGCCTCGAATGCCGAGCAGGTCACGCTCGCCCGCAAGATCATCGAAGGCCTCGGCCTCGAGGTGGCGACACCGGACGAGGCCCGTGAAATTCTCGACCTCAAGGGCGGCGACAAGCTGGAGGTCTGACCGGTTCCGGCAGCATCCGTACAGCAGAGTGCGCCGCTGCGCCCCCTCTCCCGCTTGCGGGGGAGGGTTGGGGTGGGGGTGCTTCCGCATACGCCGGCGCCAGTGGAGAGAATTCGCGCTCTCCGAGCGCGTCGACCTGCCCCGCAAGCGGGAGAGGTAAGATCAGCACAATCGGCAGACGGGCGTTGGATACCTTTTTAAGTTACAAGCGCTTCGGCATGAGTCCCTACGCTTTCTTCCCCGTTGCGTCGCCGCGCCGTCATCGATAACCTCCTGGTCAATTGGCCCGATGAGGCTGAAGTATCGAGGGAGGGGAACATGCGGAGCGTGCGCGCGCTTGCGGCCGTGGCGTTGTCTTTGTTGGCGGCTTCCAACGTCGCTGCGTTGGCTGCCGAGCCCAAAAATGGCGGCATCCTGAAGGTCTATCACCGCGACAGTCCGGCCAGCGCCTCGATCCATGAGGAAGCGACCTATTCGGTCAACATTCCCTTCATGCCCGTCTTCAATAACCTCGTCATCTACAAGCAGGACGTGCCGCAAAACTCCATGGAGTCGATCGTCCCGGATCTCGCGGAGAGCTGGGCCTGGAGTGGCGACAAGAAAACGCTCAATTTCAAGTTGAGGAAGGGCGTCAAGTGGCACGACGGCAAGCCTTTCACTTCCGCCGACGTCAAATGCACATTCGACATGCTGATGGGCAAATCCCAGCAGAAGTTCCGCAAGAACCCGCGCAAGTCCTGGTACGACGAGGTCGTCGACATCACGCCGAGCGGCGACTTCGAGGTCGCCTTCAACCTGAAGCGGCCGCAGCCGGCGCTGCTGGCGCTGCTGGCTTCCGGCTATACGCCGGTGTATCCCTGCCACGTCTCGCCGGGAGACATGCGCACCAAACCGACCGGCACCGGCCCGTTCAAGTTCGTCGAGTTCAAGGCCAACGAATCGATCAAGCTCACCCGTAACCCGGACTACTGGAAGAAGGGCCTGCCGCATCTCGACGGCATCGAGTTCACCATCATCACCAACCGGTCGACCGCCATTCTCGGCTTTATCTCCGGCCAGTTCGACATGACGTTTCCGACCGAAGTCTCGATCCCGCTGCTCAAGGACGTCAAGAAGCAGGCCCCGAACGCCGTGTGCGTCGTCGAGCCGGTCAACGTCAGCACCAACATCATCGTCAACTCGTCCTCGCCGCCGTTCGACAATCTCGATATTCGCCGCGCGATGGCGCTGGCGCTCGACCGCAAGGCCTTCGTCTCAATCCTGTTCGAAGGTCAGGCCGATATCGGCGGCACCATGCTCCCGGCCCCGGGCGGGCTGTGGGCCATGCCGAAGGAGATGCTGGAAACGATCCCGGGCTACGGGCCGGACATCAATGCCAACCGCGAGGAAGCCCGCAAGCTGATGCAGAAAGCGGGCTACGGACCGGGCAAGCACCTCGCGGTCAAGGTCGCAACCCGCAACATTCCGATTTACCGCGACCCCGCCATCATCCTGATCGATCAGCTCAAGAGCATCTATATCGACGGCGAACTCGACGTGGTCGAAACCGCCAACTGGTTCTCCAAGGTGGCGCGCAAGGACTATGCACTCGGCCTCAATCTGACCGGCAACGCGGTCGACGATCCCGACCAGTCGTTCTTCGAAAACTACTCCTGCGGCTCGGAACGGAACTACACCAACTACTGCAACAAGGACATCGAGAAGCTGTTCGGCGAGCAGTCGGCCGAGACCGACGTCGCCAAGCGCAAGAAGCTGGTCTGGGAAATCGACAAGAAGCTTCAGGAGGACGTCGCCCGCCCGATCATCTATCACGGCCGCATGGGCTCGTGCTGGCAGCCCTATGTCAAGGGCATCACCATCATGGTGAACAGCTCCTACAACGGCTATCGTTACGAGGATGTGTGGATGGACAAGTAGGCTCTCCTGCCGCAGGTCGCGGCAGGGGTAGCCCGCCAGCCTCTACTATTTACGCGTATTCCGGTCGCATAATGCCATCCCTTTTGCGCCATACGCGCTGACAGGAGCAGCCCGTTGTTTGCCTATATCGTGCGGCGCCTCGTGTTGATGCTCGTGACCCTGTTCGGGATCTCGGTCATCATCTTTGTGCTGCTGCGCGTCGTGCCCGGCAACATCGTCGACATTCTGTTCGACGCCGCCGGATTCGTCGACCAGGCCGACAAGGCGAACCTTGAGAAGGAGCTCGGGCTCGACCAGCCGATCTTCGTGCAGTATGTGAAATGGATCGGCGGCCTGCTGCATGGCGACCTCGGCTACTCCTATGTGTCCGAGAAGCCCGCGCTGCAGGAAATATTGCCGCGGATTCCGATCACCGCGCGGCTGGCGGCGCTGGCGCTGCTGTTTTCCGCCGCGATCGGGATTCCGCTCGGCGTCATCAGCGCGGTCAAGCAGGGCACCCGGCTCGATTATGCGCTGCGCGTCGTCAGCCTGAGCGGCCTGTCGCTGCCGTCGTTCTGGCTTGGGCTGTTGATCCTGATGGCGTCGGTCGCGATGTTCGGGACCATGCCGATCTTCAATCCGAATCCGGCCACCTGGACCGAGGCGTTCGCGATCTACTGCGTTCCCGCAATGGCGGTCGGCTTTCGCAGCGCCGCGCTGACCATGCGGATCACCCGCTCCTCGATGCTGGAAATATTGCGGCAGGACTATATCCGCACCGCCCGCGCCAAGGGCGCCTCCGAGGCATCCGTCAACTATCACCATGCGCTGAAGAACGCCGTGCTGCCCGTCATCACCGTGATCGGTATCGAGGCGGCGTTCCTGATCGGCGGCCTGATCGTCACCGAGACCGTGTTCAATATTCCGGGCGTCGCACGCTTCCTGGTCGAGGCGATCCGGTGGCGCGACTATCCGATCGTGCAGAACCTGGTGATGCTGATCGCGCTGGTCGTCGTGGTCACCAACTTCACGGTCGACATGCTCTACGCCGCGATCGATCCACGCATCCGCTATACGGACTAGGAGCCAACGCTTGACCGTCATCAACTACGATAGCGAACTGCGACGCGCCGGCGCCCATTCGACGCATGGCTGGCGCAAGCTGACGTATCTGGCGCAGCGCCATATGCTGGGCTCGATCGGCCTCGTCATCATGATATTGTTCGTGCTGGCCGCGTTGCTGGCCGATTTTATCGCCCGTTACGATCCGCTCTCGGTCGATTCCCTGCATCGTCTGGCGGCCCCCAGTGCGCAGCACTGGCTGGGAACCGACTCGTTCGGCCGCGACGTCTGGAGCCGGATCATCCACGGCGCCCGCATCTCGCTCGCCGTCGGCGTCGGTTCGACGTTGCTCGGCTCGTCGATCGGCGTGATGGTCGGCCTCGCCTCGGGCTACCTGTCCGGGTGGGTCGATCTGGTGTTCCAGCGCGTGACCGATATCCTGCAGGCGCTGCCGCTGCTGGTGCTGGCGCTGGTGATGACCGCGGCGCTAGGGCCGTCGCTTCCGAACGTGATCATCGCGATCGCGATCCCGCTGATCCCCACCGTCGCCCGCGTGATCCGCGCCAATACGCTGGCGCTGCGCGAGCTGCCGTTCATCGAAGCTGCGAAATCGGTCGGCATGAGCGAAACCCGCATCGCGCTGCGTCATGTGCTGCCCAACACGCTGGCGCCGCTGATCGTGCTGGCGACGGCGCAGCTCGGCTCCACCATTCTCACCGAAGCCTCGCTGTCGTTCCTCGGCCTCGGCATTCCCGAGCCCTATCCGTCATGGGGCCGCATGCTGTCGGAATCGGCGGCGGAATATGTCCGCACCGCGCCGTGGCTGGTGATCTTCCCCGGCGTCGCCATCAGCCTCGCCGTATTCGGCACCAATCTGTTCGGCGACGCGCTGCGCGACATTCTCGACCCGAGGCAGCGCGGCTGATGAACGAGGTTCTGGCGGACGATATGGTTCTCGACGTGAAGAACCTGCAGACGGTGTTCTTCACCAATTCGGGGCTGTTCAAGGCGGTCGACGACGTCTCGTTCAGCGTTCGCCGCGGCGAGACGCTGGCGATCGTCGGCGAGTCCGGTTGCGGCAAGAGCGTCACCGCGCTGTCGATCATGCGGCTGGTGCCGGATCCGCCGGGCCGGATTGTCGGCGGCTCGGTTGCGCTCGAAGGCACCGAGTTGCTCGGCCTCGACGAGGCCGAGATGCGCGCGATCCGCGGCAACCGCATCTCGATGATTTTTCAGGAACCGATGACCTCGCTCAACCCCGTGATGCGGATCGGCGACCAGATCACCGAGGCTGTTCGCCTGCATCGCAGGATGACCGCCAAGGAGGCCTGGAACAAGGCCGTCGAGATGCTGCGCCTGGTCCGGATTCCCGAACCCGAGCAGCGGGCGCGGGAGTATCCGCATCAGCTTTCCGGCGGCATGCGCCAGCGCGCCATGATCGCGATGGCGCTGGCGTGCCGGCCGGCACTGCTGATTGCGGACGAGCCGACCACGGCGCTCGACGTTACCATTCAGGCTCAGATCCTGGCGCTGATCGTCGAGCTGCAGAAGGAGCTCGGCACCGGGCTGATCCTGATCACGCACGATCTCGGCGTGGTCGCGCAGACCGCGCAGCGCGTCATCGTGATGTATGCCGGCAAGAAAGTCGAGGAAGCCACCGTCGAGGCGCTGTTCGAAAATCCCCGACATCCCTACACCCGCGGCCTGATGGCATCGATGCCGGCCGTGCTGACGTTCGGTTCCAAATCCGATGCGCGGCTGGTCGAAATTCCCGGCATGGTGCCGTCCCTGACCAACCTGCCGGCGGGGTGCGCTTTCGCGCCGCGCTGCGGACTGGCCATCGATCGCTGCCGCGCCGAATATCCGCCGTTGCAGGACTGGGGCGACGATCACTTTGCGGCGTGCTGGCGCGCGGCGGAAACGGTGGCGCCATGACCGACGCAACCCCGCTACTCGAGGTCACCGACCTCGTCAAACATTACGCGGTGCGGGGCGGCGTGCTGCGCCGTCGCGTCGGCACCGTGCATGCCGTGGATGGCGTCAGCTTCACGGTCGGCGTCGGCGAAACGCTGGGCATGGTCGGGGAATCCGGCTGCGGAAAATCGACGGTGGCGCGCGCCATCCTGCGGCTGGTCGAGCCGACCAGCGGCAGCATCCAGCTCAATGGCATCGATATCACCCATCTCGGCAAGACCGATCTGCGCGAGCATCGGCGCTCGATGCAGATCATCTTCCAGGACCCGTTCGCGTCGCTCAATCCGCGCATGACCGCGGGCGATATCGTCGGCGAGCCGCTCAGCGTCCATGGACTGGCGGCCGGCCGCGCCAAGCAGGAACGCGTCGCCGAACTGTTCGAGCAGGTCGGCTTGAGGCCGGACCAGATGCAGAATTATCCGCATCAGTTCTCCGGCGGCCAGCGCCAGCGCATCTGCATCGCGCGCGCGCTGTCGCTCGGGCCCGATCTGATCGTGTGCGACGAGCCGGTATCGGCGCTCGACGTATCGATCCAGGCCCAGGTGATCAATCTGTTGATCGACCTGCAGCGCAAGCACGGCTTCTCATACCTGTTCATCGCGCATGACCTCGCCGTCGTGGCCCATATCAGCCATCGCGTCGCCGTGATGTATCTCGGCCGCATCGTCGAAATCGCCGAGAAGTCCGAACTGTTCGCCAACCCCCGGCATCCCTATACGCAGGCCTTGCTGGCGTCGGTGCCGGTGGCGGATCCGAAGAAGAAATCGCTGAAGCCGATGATCGACGGCGATGTACCAAGCCCGATCAATCCGCCCTCCGGCTGCGCCTTCCACACCCGATGCCGCTATGGGATGGACCGCTGCAAGGTGGACACGCCGGCATTGCAGGAAGCCGGGCCGAAGCACCAGGTGGCGTGCTGGCTCAATGAGGGCACGGGGCGCGGAATTTGACAGCGTCATTCCGGGGCGACACGAAGTGTCGAACCCGGAATCTCGAGTTTCCGGGTCTGGTCCTTCGGACCATCCCGGAATGACGGTTGTGACTTACGCTGGCAATTCCCCCGCCTCGATCACGACCACGATCTTCCCGGTCGTTACCTGCTCGCCCTCGGCGACATCGATCGCCGAGATCGTGCCGGCGATGCCCGCTGTATGCACATGCTCCATCTTCATCGCTTCCAGCGTCATCACCGGCTGACCTGCCGCGACCTTCTCGCCCGGCTTGACCAGAACCGCGACGACACGGCCGTTCATCGCCGCGCGAACCTTGCCGTCGCCGCCCGTTGACGCGGCCGTGGCCGGCGCCGCCCGGGTCAGATCGCGGACCGCGAGCGTGACGCCCCGGTGCAGGACAAAGAGCCGGTCGCCGTCGCGCAGGAACGTGGCCGATTCCATCAGGTCATTGCTGCGGAAACGAATGGCATTGCCGTCGAGCGCGTGGATTTCGATCCGGTACAGCGTATTGTCAAAGCTTGCGAGGTAACCGCCATCGCGCTCGCGCCCGACTTCGAGGTCGTGGATGCCATGATCGAGTTCGACGCGGGCAGGCACCGGAAAAGTGGCCGCCAACGACCGGCCGCTCCGCCACGGCGGCGCACAGGGGTCGGTGACGTAGAGCAGCACCGCCGCCAGCGCCGCCTCGGAAGCGGCGTCGGCGCGCGGCGCCAGCAGCTCGTCGCGATGCCTGCCGATGAAGGCCGTAGTCGCTTCGCCGGATGAGAACGCAGGATGCGCCAGGCAGGCGGCGAGAAAGGCCTGATTGGTCGTCACGCCGAACGCAACGGTCTGCTGCAGGCCATGAAGGAGCTGCCGCCGCGCCGCATCGCGGCTTGCGCCATGGCTGATCAGCTTGGCAATCATCGAATCGTAGAACGGCGGAATCTCGGAGCCCGATTGCAGCGCATGCTCGACGCGGATTTCGCCGGGCATTTGCCACAGCGCCATCCGGCCGGATTGCGGCATGAAGTCGTGGCCGGCATCCTCCGAACACAGCCGCACCTCGATGGCGTGGCCGGAGAATGTGATATCTTCCTGTTTCAACCCCAGCGGCTCGCCGCCGGCGACCCGCAACTGCAGCTCGACCAGATCGAGCCCGGTAATCGCCTCGGTGACGGGATGCTCGACCTGCAGCCGGGTGTTCATTTCCATGAAATAGAATTCGCCGGACGCATCGAGCAAAAATTCGAGCGTGCCCGCACCCTCATAGCCGATCGATTGGATCGCGGCGACGGCGACCGCGCCCATCCGCGCCCGCAATTCGCCCGACACGGCCGGCGACGGCGCTTCCTCGATCAGTTTCTGGTGCCGCCGCTGCACCGAGCAGTCGCGCTCGCCGAGATGGATGGCATTGCCGAAGGCGTCGCCGAACACCTGGATCTCGATGTGGCGGGGATCGGCGATGGCGCGCTCGAGAATCACGGTGGGATCGCCGAACGCGCCCTGCGCTTCGGATCGCGCGCCGCGCAACGAATCCGGAAACGCCGCCGCATCCGCGACCAGCCGCATGCCGCGTCCGCCGCCGCCGGCGACGGCCTTGATCATGACGGGAAAGCCGATCCGCTCGGCTTCGGCGAACATCGCGCCGTCGCTCTGGTCGGCACCCTGATAGCCGGGCACGCAGGGCACGCCGGCGGCCAGCATGATCTCCTTGGCACCGGCCTTGTTGCCCATCGCCTTGATGGCGTCAGGCGAAGGCCCGATGAACACCAGACCGGCATCGCGGCACGCCTGCGCAAACTCCTCATTCTCGGCGAGAAAGCCATAACCGGGATGCACCGCGTCGGCGCCGCTGACTTTCGCCGCGGCGATGATCGCCGCGATCCGCAGGTACGATTGCGACGGCAGAGCTTCGCCGATACAGACGGCCTCATCGGCCTCGCGCACGTGCAGGGCATCGCGGTCGGCGTCGGAATAGACCGCCACCACGCCATAGCCGAGGCGGCGCGCGGTGCGCATGATCCGCAAGGCGATCTCGCCGCGATTGGCGATCAGAATTTTACGAAACGGCGTCGGCTTCATCTGAACCTTCATGGCCGCGCGACCGAGAACTGCATGCGCTGCGGGTTACGTGCCTCGGCCTCGCGGCAGATCGCCAGCACTTGCGCCAGCACGCTGCGGGTATCGCGCGGGTCGATCACGCCGTCGTCGAGCACGCGCGCACTGGTCGAGAACACGTCCATCTGGCCGTCGAACACGCTGGTGATCTGCGCCTTCATCGCATCGATCTTTTCCTTTTCGATCGGCTTGCCGCGCCTGATGGCGGCGGCTTCCGTGACGATCGCCATGGTTTCGGCGGCCTGCTCGCCGCCCATCACGGCCGTCTTGGCATTGGGCCAGGAGAAGCAGAAGCGCGGATGGAAGCCGCGGCCGCACATGCCGTAATTGCCGGCGCCGAACGACGCGCCGCAATAGATCGTGATCTGCGGCACCGTGGCCGAGGTCACCGCCTGGATCATTTTCGAGCCGTGCTTGATCATGCCGGCCTCTTCATAGGCCTTGCCGACCATGTAGCCGGTGGTGTTGTTGAGATAGAGCAGCGGCGTGCGCGACTGGCAGCAGGCCTGGATGAAGTGCGTCGCCTTGTTGGCGCCGGCGGGATCGAGCGGCCCGTTGTTGGTGATGATGCCGATCGCCTGGCCCTCGATGCGGGCGTGGCCGCAGACGGTGGCAGGGCCGTAATTGGCGCCGAATTCGGTGAAATCGGAATCGTCGATGAACCGGGCGATCGCCTGACGCATGTCGACCGGCCGCTTGTGGTCCATCGGCATGATGCCGAGCAATTCCTCGGGATCATGCCGCGGCGGACGATGCGAGGCCGGGTCCGGGCCCGGCCGGTCCCACTCCATATTGGCCATGATGTCGCGAGCGATCCGCAGCGCATCACGGTCGTCTTCGGCCAGATAGTCGCCGAGGCCGGAAATGCTGGTGTGCATTTCGGCGCCGCCGAGTTCCTCCTCGGTGGCAATCTCGCCGGTCGCTGCCTTCAGCAGCGGCGGCCCGGCCAGAAACGCGCGGGTACGGCCGCGCACCATCACGATGTAATCCGACAATCCGGTCTGGTAGGCGCCGCCGGCGGTCGACGAGCCGTGCGTCACCGTCACCACAGGCAGCCCCGCTGCCGACAGCCGCGCCAGATTACGAAAGATGTTGCCACCCCTGACGAAATCCTCGACGCGGTAGCGCAGCAGATTGGCGCCGGCGCTTTCGACCAGCTGCACGTAAGGCAGCTTGTTCTCCAGCGCCAGTTCCTGCACCCGCAGCGTCTTGTCGAGGCCGTAAGGCTGCAGCGCGCCGGCGTCGATGCCGGAATCGTTGGCGCTGACCATGCAGCGGATGCCGGCGACGAAGCCGATGCCGGCGATCAACCCGCCGCCGGGAACGCTCTTGTCGGCGTCGGGCACATCGAACATGTAGCCGGCGAGAGTCGACAGCTCGATGAAAGGCGTGCCGGGATCGAGCACCAGCGCCACCCGCTCGCGCGGCAGCAATTGTCCGCGCTTGTGAAACCGGTCCTTGGCGGCGGCCGACGCCGCGCGCGCCCGTTCTTCGAGGCTGCGCATGCGCGCAATCAGCGCCAGCATGCCTTCGCGGTTGGCCTTATAGGCAGCGCTGCCGGTGGCGATGGTGGATTCAATTACAGCCATGCAAGCCAATCACTTTCGCTCGAACCATTTCCGCCGTCATTCCGGGATGGTCCGCAGGACCAGACCCGGAATCTCGAGATTCCGGGTTCGATGCTCCGCATCGCCCCGGAATGACGCCGCTTCATCACGCGCTCTCTTTCGCGAAGTGTCCGGCATAGGCCTGCCGCAGCTCGACCTTGCGCAGTTTGCCGGTCGCCGTCATCGGCATTTCGTCGACGATCTTGACGAATTTCGGCACCTGAAAGCCGCCGAGATGCTTGCGGCAATGCTCGGATATTCCGGCTTCGTCGGCGACCGCGCCGGGCTTCAACTTGACGAAGGCCGACACCGCCTCGCCCCATTGCGGATGCGGCAGGCCGACCACGGCGGCGTTCTGCACGGCGGGATGCGCCAGCAGCGTCTCCTCGATCTTGACGGAGGCGACGTTTTCGCCGCCGGACTTGATCATGTCCTTCTTGCGGTCGAGGAACAGCACCTCGCCGTGCTCGTCGATCAGCGCGAGGTCGCCGGTATGGTGCCAGCCGAACTTGCGCGCCTCTTCGGTCGCCTTCGGATCCTTGTAATAGCCCATCATGACGTTCGGGCCGCGATGCACCAGCTCGCCGGCCACGCCGCGCGGCAAGAGATGGCCGTCGTCGTCCATGATCGCGGTCTCGTTGACAACAAGCGACTCGCCCCAGTAATTGCCGAAGCGTTTCAACTGCACGTCCGGCTGCGACATCGTGGTGGCCGGATACATTTCGGTCTGGCCGCTGGACAGTACAAAGTTAGGGCACATATCCGCGATCGCGCGTTCCAGCAGCGGACGGCTCATCGGCGCCATGGTGTAGACGCAGGCTTTCAGGCCGGACAGGTCGTACTCCCTGCGGCGCGGGTGATCGAGGATCGCCTGATACATCAGCGACAGCCCGACGAACACCGTGAGCTTGTCGCGCACGATGGCCTCCATGCAGACCACGGGGTCGAAGCCGCGCATCAGCGCCATGCGGCCGCCGACCGAAAGGTAACTCAGCAGCAGCACATGGCCGGCGCAGTGGAACAGCGGAAACTGCCCGGTGATGCCATCGTGGCGGTCGAGATGCATCTCGATGCAATTGCTCATGACCGCCATGACAACCGCGAGATGGCAATGCATCGCGCCTTTCGGGCGCGACGTGGTGCCGGAGGTGTAGATGATCATCGCAAGATCGCGCTCGTCGATCTCGATCTCGGGCTCGACCTCGGATTGGCCTTTTATCAGATTGTTGAAATTCTCCAGGCCTTGTGCCGCGGCGGTGCCGGCAAGGTCCACCGCGATCAGGTCGATGCCGCGCTTTTGCAGCGCCGCGCGACGATCCGCCTGGGCATGCAGATTGTCGTCGATCAAGGCAAACCGCACCTCGGCATGATCGAGGATGTAATCCATGTCGGCGGGGCCGAGCATGGTGTTGACGGGCACCCAGACCAGACCGGCGCGATGAATGCCGAACAGCGCTTTGACGAACTCGACCGAGTTGTTGCAGACGGTCGAGATCTTCTCGCCCGGCTTCAGGCCGCGCGCGACCAGATAATTGGCAAACCGGTTGGCGTCGCGCTCGAGCTCGGTGAACGTCACGCGCCGGGCGCCGTCGGTGACGGCGGTCCGGTCCGGAAATCGCGCCGCCGCCCGCTTCAACAGATCGCCGATCGCCACCCGGCCGATGCGGCCCGGTCCCGGCACGCCGCCAGTGGCTGCGAGATTTGTCATTTCGACTTACTCCCTCGTGTCCCGTCGTTGCGAGGAGCGAAGGGACGAAGCAATCCATACTGTTGTTCAAGCCGGATTGCTTCGCTGCGCTCGCAGTGACGATTGGCTCGACTAGTGCCCGATTCCGAAAATCTGCCGTGCTTCAGCGGGGCTGGCGATCTCGCGGCCGGCGTTGCGCGCGCAGGCGGCGATCGATTCGATCAGCTGGCCGTTCGATGTCACCTTGGCGCCATCGGGCTGGTAGAAGGTATCTTCCAGTCCGGTGCGCAGGTGGCCGCCGAGATCGGCGCAGCGCTGATGCAGCGGCCAGATTTCCGCGCGCCCGATTGCGGTGACCTGCCAGTGCGCTTCCGGCACTTTCAGCTTCAGCAGGATCGGCAGCAGTTCCGGATCGGCCGGCATGCCCGACGCGACGCCCATGACGAAATTGTACTCCAGCGGTCCGGAATACATCCCGGTCTGCCGGTACATCCCGACGCAGCGCACGATGCCGACGTCGAAGCATTCGAATTCGGGTATCGTGCCCACCGCCTTCATGACGTCGAGATAGTCCTGCACCTTCTCGACCGCGTTATCGAACATCATCGGCGGCCAGGCCCAGGTGTTGTCGGCCTTCACTTTGAGATAATTCAGCGAACCGGCGTTGCAGGCCGCCATCTCGGGCCGCGTTTCGCGCACGCAATCGAGCGCGCCCTGGTAGTTGGGCCCGGATGTTCCCGTGGTGTGGTTGATGATGACGCCGGGACAAGCCTCGCGGATCGCCTGCTGGATCTCGCGGGACACGCCGACTTCCCATGACGGCAGATGTCCCTTGCCCGGCGCCTGCTGGCGCAGATGGATGTGCATCACGCTGGCGCCGGCGTCGAAGGCGGCTTTCGCCTCGCGCGCCATTTCTTCCGGCGTGACCGGCACATGATGCTGTTTCGGGTCGGTCAGCACGCCGTTCAGCGCGCAGGTGATGACAGCCTTGTCGCTCATGGATCTGCCTTCGATCGGTTCAGCTCGCAGCGGCGCGTACACGATGTTCGCGGCGGATCATGCTTCCCGCCCCGTCCGGCTTCTTGCGTCCACGCGCTATCGCCGGTTCCGATCGCCGTCAGGCCCGCCCCTGACGGAAGCTGCCACCGGGCACGCCAGGATCGCTCCGGTAGATCGCGAGATCTCTCGAGCCCGAAAAAATGGCGCGCGGCTTCAATCCGTAGAACCGGCGGATCGAATGGCTGAAGTGGGTGGAGTCGGGATAGCCGATGTCCTGCGCCAGATGCGCGAGGTTGAGATCCTGATTGGCGAAGTGCAGCAAGTGCCGCGCGCGTTTCCAGGCCCGGAAGGCCCGAAACGAGATGCCGGTCTCCTGTTTGAACAAATGCAGGAAACGCGACGAGGAAAGTCCGGCCTCCACGGCACAGCTTGCCGCCGTCACCGGATCGCCGCAAAATCGGCCGATTTGCGCAATCGACCTGACGACGCGCGGATCAAGCGAGCGCGGCGGCAGCGCCTCGTCGAAGCACATGGTGTCGAACTCTGCGTTGCTGATCTCGTCGCCGTGCTGGCGCTGCCGCAATGCGCCGTAGGCCGCGCGGATGCGTTGGGCAAAGAACGCTCCATCGGCTCCCGAAAGCCGCTCGGCGAGTTGTTCGAACGCGCCGGCGCGAACGCTTTCCGGTTCGATGACGAGACAGATCGCCGAACGGTGGTCGCTTGCAATGGTATGGCGCACATTGGGCGTCACAACGGCCAACTCACCATAGCTTTCGCGACCGGTTGCGGTGGTCAGCCAGAGGCCCGCCTCGATGGACACATAAACATGATACGCGCCTGGGCAGCGTTGCCGCGGACGGCCAAGCAGGCCGGCGTAGAAAACGCGCTCCGGCGTAATCAGCATCAGATGGCCGGATTCCCGGCGCGCGCTGTCATTCATTTCCGTCCCCTCCCGGGAGCGAGGTCTGCTTCTTGCCGCGTGGATGCGGGCTCTCTAACGGAGCTGGCGGCAGAATACAGAAATCGCGGCAGATGTCACCGCGATAAATATCGGGGAATGCTCAGGATTCGGCCGTTCTGGCGGTGCCGCGGGGGGAGGACTTCAGGAGCGTCGGGCGACCTCCTGCTGCTCGCCGGCCAGCGTTTCGGCGGCGACCGCCCTTTGGTAGCCGTCGCGCGCCTGCAGGCGTTGCCAATAGGCGGCGACGTTGGGCCCGAAATCCTTGGATAATCCGATGTTTTCGGCCAGCCGCAGCGCGTAACCGACCACGATGTCGGCCGCGGTGAAGCGGCCGGCGACCAGCGTCTCCGCATTTGCCGTGGCGGCCTCGACCGCCCGCAATCTCCCCAGGAACCACTTGGCGTAGTCTCCGGCTACCTGCGGATTGCGCCGTTCCTCGGGCTCGAGCTGGCTGTAGCGAAGCACCAGCGTTTGCGGAAAGGTCAGCGTCGCATCGCTGAAATACATCCAGTTCAGGAACGCGCCATAGGCCGGCTCGTCGACGCCGACGACCAGCGGCGTCGGTCCGTGCCGTGTGCCGAGATAGTGACAGATGCCGGTGGACTCCGTCATTCTGGTTTCGCCGTCGATCATGAACGGAATGGTGCCGAGCGGATTGATCGCGAGGTATTCCTTGGCGAAGACCCGCGGCGGGAACGGCAGCATTTTCAGGTCGTATGCAAGGCCCATCTCTTCCAGCATCCACACCGGCCGGAACGAGCGCGCGGCGTGGCAATGATAGAGCGTGATCATCCGGCGTTTCCCTCAACGTTGATTGAAGCCAGTCTGGAACGCCGGAGCGCCGTCCGCAACGATATCTTTGCGTTCAGGCCGGCCACCGCGGTCAGAGATTTGCGCCCTCGATGATGCTGCCGAACCGGACATAGCCCTTTCCGTCCCAGCGCTGCAGCTGCATCTGCCGCAACGGATGGTGGTTGGTGGGGCTGGTGTTGACGCGGACGCCCGGCAACAGCGTCGGGACCTCGAGGTTCTTCAGATTGTTGGCCTGGGCCATGATGCTTTCGCGGGAAAAATTGCCGTTGCACTGTTCCAGCAATTTCTTCAGCACCGAGGTAACCGTGTAGCCATAGGCATTGAGGGCTTCCTTCGGGTTTCCGTCGCCATAATATTTCGCCATGAAGGCAAAATAATCCTTCATCCCGGCATCTTCGGCCCATGCCGGATCCGAGGGATCCTTGATGTAGGTCGAGGTGATCAGGCCGACGGCGCGCTCCGGCCCGACCGGCATGATCGTGGAGGACACTGACGACGCGCCGCTGGTCACGAAGTGCATCGGCTTCCAGTCGAGCTCGAACACCTTGCGGATCGCCTGAGCGGCGAACCGCGCGGTGACGCCTGAGATCAGCACGTCGGCGCCGCTGGCGCGCAGGGTCACGATCTGCGAGTCGACGGTGGGATCGGTGACTTCATAGGACACCGCCTTGACCCGGGCGTCGTATTGCGCGCCGAGCACGTCCTTCAGGCCATTGACAAAATCCTTGCCGAGATCGTCGTTCTGATAGAGCAGCGCAAATTTCGCATCGGCCTTCTGGCTCAGCGCATATTTGGCGAAGATCTGGGCCTCGGTGCGCGAACTCGGGGCAAAGCCCATGGTCCAGGGATAGGTCTGGTAGTCGCCCCATTTGTCGCCATTCACCGACAGGAACAGATGCGGCACCTTGTTCGCATTGATGTATTTGACCACGGCCGAATTCGGCGAAGTGCCGAGCATCGAGAACAGGAAAGCGACATTGTCGCTCTCGATCAGCTTGCGGGTCTGCTCGACGGTCTTGGCCGGGTTGAAGGCATCGTCGTAGAAGATGAAATTGATCTTGCGGCCGGCGATGCCGCCCTGCTCGTTGACCATCTTGAAATAGGCATCCGAGCATCGCGCGATGGTGCCCAATGCCGAGACCGGGCCGCTCAGCGACGTGGTGCATCCGATCTTGATCTCGGTGGCGGTGACGCCGGGGGTCTCCTGGGCGCGGGCGGGACCGGCAAGTGCTGCAACACCGGCCGCGGCGGAGCCGGCCAGCAGGGAACGGCGGTTGAGCGATGTCATGCTTTTCTCCAGGTTACGTTGAACCCTTGGCTTGCGAATTTCGCGCAGGCGTTGGATTCAATGTGAAAGAAACCCGCGCCGGCATCTTGCGTTTACGCGCTGATCAGCTAGAGCGGTTTCCACTTGAAATGGGTCACTACGCG
>JAYSPJ010000503.1:0-18829 GCA_043722155.1 Bradyrhizobium sp. | reverse complement strand
GAGGCATTCTGCGCCGGCAGGATCGCAAACTCGGCGCCGGTCGCCGGGCTGATGCTTTCCACCTCCGCATCCCAGGTGATGTCGGGATGCATATCGAGGGTGACTTTCGCCTTCTGTCCGACGGCCACGTGGGTCAGGTCCGTCTCCTTGAAGTTGGCTTCGAGCCAGGGCCGGCGGTCGGTGACGAGCGCGAACAGCGGCGTCTGCGCCTTGACCTGCTCGCCGAGCTGGAGTTTGAAATTGACGATCACGCCGGCGCGCGGAGCCTTGATCTCGGTGTAGGCAAGATCCAGTGCCGCGCGATCGCGCAGCGCCTGCTTTTCCCGGACCGCGGCATACTGGTCGGTCGGCCTGTCCGGCTTGCCGCCGAGCGCCGCCTCCACGCGGGCGATGCGCTGGTGCAGCACCGCTAGGCGGTCCTGCCCCTCCTGCTCCTCGCTGTTGGCCTGCTCGACCCTGGCCGTCGAAGTGACGCCGCGGCCGGACAGATCGCGATGACGTTTGGCCTGGGTTTGGAGATACGACAATTTGTTCTCGGCCTCGGTGGCCTCGGCCCGTATCTCGTGCAGGCTCACCTTGAGTTGCTCGACGGCGGCACGCGCGGAATCGATCTCGGCTTCGGCCTTGGCGAGGGCCAGCTGGTAGGTTGCGGGATCGAGGCGTAGCAGCACGTCACCTGCGGCGACGACCGCATGGTCCCGGACGCGTACGTCGACAATTCGGCCGGGCACTTCGCCCGCGACCTGGGTGATATCAGCCTTGACGAACGCGTTCTCGGTCGAGGCGTAGCGGCCACCCTGGAGCCAGACCATCAGCGCTCCGAGCAGGACGAGCGCCGGCACGCCGATCAGTGCCCACGGCCGCAGGCGCTTGCTCATGGCGCGACCTTCCCATTGTGACCGCGCGCACCACGCAAGGCAGGTCTCCGGCCAGCGACCACGGCGTTCCTTGGCGGGGCAACATCCACTGCAGAAACCAGGGTCTTCTTGACGCGCTGCAACAACGCCATCAGTTGCCTGCTTTCCGGCGCGGAAAGGCCGGCGAGGGCGTCTTCGACCGTCGATTCGGCGACGCGCCAGATGCGCTTGTGCACCCGCTCGGCTTCCGGCGTGAGATGGACGCGCTTGACCCGCCGGTCGTCGCGCTGGGTCCGGCGTGCCACCCAGCCATTGGCCACCAGCCGGTCGATCATGCGGCCTGCGGTGGCTTTTTCCACCTCCATCATTTCGGCAAGCTCCGAAAGCGACGCGCCCGGATGCCTGTGCAGGCGGGTCAGCACCAGCCATTGTGCCCGGGTGATCCCGAGCCGTCGCACGCGGCGATCGAACTCCGTCCGCAGCAGGCGGGCGACGTCAGAGATCACGACACCAATGTAATCGTCGGTGTTTGGCATGCCGCAATTGTAGCGGCGGGCGAATTAGTAAGCTAGGTTTATAATTTAGTAAGCTAGGTTATAACCGCGGACCATTTGACCTCGCAGGGGACATGACCACGAGTTCAGCAATCGTCGATCCCGACAGCCCGGCCGCGACCATGACCGCGGCACAGCGATATTTGACCCTGGCCACCGTGGTGCTCGGGTCCTCGCTCTATGGCACGGCGCTGCTGACGACATCGACCGTGCTGCCGCAGATGCAGGGCGCGATGTCGGCTACCCAGGACGAGATCGCCTGGGCTATGACGTTCAACATTCTCGCGACCGCGGTGGTGACGCCGATGACCGGCTGGCTGGTGTCCCGCTTCGGCACCAAACGCGTGGTGGTGTATTCGATTGCCTGCTTCACGGTCGCAACGCTGCTATGCGGGATGGCGCAATCGCTCGAAATGCTGGTGTTGTGGCGCATCCTTCAGGGCGGCGCGGGTGCACCGGTCGTGCCGCTGTCTCAGTCGATCCTGTTCGCCACGTTCCCGCGCCACCAGCATACGATGGTGATGTCGATCTTCGGGATGGCGGTTGCGGTTGCGCCGGTGTTCGGCCCGGTTTTCGGCGGCTATCTTGCCGAGATCCACAGCTGGCGCTGGTCGTTTTACATGCTGGTGCCGATCGGCATCTGCGCCACGATCGGCATGAGCTGGACCTTGCCGTCCACCAAGCAGCTGGAGAAGGTTCGCTTCGACTGGACCGGCTTCCTCGCGCTCGCCATCGCGCTTGCCGCCATTCAACTCGTGCTCGCGCGCGGCGTGCGGCTGGACTGGTTCAACTCGACGGAGATCGTGATCGAGTGCCTGATCGCGGCGCTCGCATTCTACGTGTTCATCGTGCACAGCCTCGGCGCCCGCGCGCCGTTCCTGAACCTGAAGCTGTTGACGGACCGCAACTACGCGATCGGACTCGCACTGGTGACGATCTACGGCATGCTGAATTTCACGCCGATGGTGCTGCTGCCGCCGCTGCTGCAGCAGCATGTCGGATTTTCGGACGCGCTGGTCGGGCAGGTGATCGGATGTCGTGGCATGGGAATGCTGATGGGCTTCCTGGCCGCTGGTTTCATGAGCCGGATCGATCCGCGTGTCAGCATGGCCTTTGGCTTTGGTCTGCAGACCGCGGCGGGGCTGTGGATGCTGACGTTCGACCTCAACGTGACGATGGAGATCCTGGTTATCAACAGCGCCATTCAGGGCTTCGCCGTCGGCGTTGTCTGGGTGCCGATCACGGTGGTGGCGTTCGATACGCTGGAGGCGAAGGACTACGCCGAAGCGTCCTCGATCTTCCACCTGCTGCGCAACATCGGATCGAGTTTTTTCATCTCGCTGTCGATCGCCGAGATCGTGCGCACGACCGGCGCCAATTACAGCCGCATGACCGAGATGATTACCCCCTATAACCGGGCGCTGACGACGCCGGGCATGACGGGGGCGTGGAGCTTCGATACGGTGCCTGGCCTCGCCGGGATCGCGAAGGAGATCATGCGCCAGTCGGTGATGATCGGCTATCTCAATGCGTTCACGATGTACACGGTGGCGTCGGCGCTCGCGGTCGTCTTCGTCCTGATGGTCCGCCGGCGCCGGAGGGCGGTCGTACCCTGAGACGCTACGCCGCCTCGGCGGGTTCGACGAAGGCGCTACCTTCGCACCGCGTTCGTCCCCACCACCACCTGGGCAAAACGCTGCGCACCCTCGGCGGATAGATCCGGCGTGATCGGCCGCGCGTGATCGAGCCCGACCACGGCGCCGCGCGGCGTTTCCGAGATCATGTTGTTGTTGACCAGCGCGGTGCCCGCACCCGGCGTCACCGACACGCCGATGCCGACGAAGGCATTGCGGATCACGTTGCCCGATATAGCGACGTCGCGCAGATATTTACCCCAGCCGGCGATGATCCCGAACGACGGCGCGTTCTCGATCACGTTGCCGGTCACGGATGTGTCGGCCTCGACATAGATGCCGATGCCGGCGTCGTCGTCCGGCGCGGTGCCGATCGGGCGCTTCGGCAGCAGGTTACGAATGACGTTGCCCTGCACGACCGCGATGCGTCCGCCCTCGTTGAAATTGCAGACCGAAACGCCCAAAGCCGCGCCATCGACGGTGTTGTTGGCGATCACCGCCCCCTCGAACGCGAATTCGGAATACAGCGCCACTTCGCGGACGCCAGAGACGCTGTTGCCCGTGATCTGAATGTTGGAGGCCGAGTTGCCGCGCACCGCGGAATAGTCGCAGTTGCTGATACGGTTGCCCCGCACGATGACGTTGCTGGCGCGAAACGCGTTGATGGCGTTGCCGTATTGTCCGGAGCCGCCGGGACCGGCCTTGATATCCTCGATGCGGTTGTCGAGCACCAGCGTGCCGTCGTCGCCGATCACGTGGCGCAGGATTTCGATGCCGTTGTCGTTGGTATTCACAATGGTGTTGCGTGAAACCAGCAGGCCCTGCGCGTCGAATGAGGTGATCCCGGTAACGGCGATCTTCGAAATGAGGTTGCCGCTGATGTCGCCGGAGCAGTTTTCGAACCAGATGCCGTTGCCGCCGCTGCCGGTGACTTCGCAATCGATGATACGGACGTCGCGCCCACTGATGCAATGCACCAGGCCGCGCCTGGTCGGCAGCTGAATGCCGCCGCCGTCGAGCGTGATGTTGGTGAGGCCGATGCTGCCGGCGCCTTCACCCTGCAGCATCGATGCGCCGCCGTTGAAGACCAGTTTGGTGGCGCCGCGCACGCCGACCAGTTGCGTACCGCTCTGCAGGCGCAGCATGCCGGTGCGATAGACGCCCGGCGGCAGCGCCAGCGGCACCTGCGCCCGTGCGGCTTCGTCGATCGCGCGCTGCAGAGCCTTGGTCTGATCGTCGGGGCTGCCGGGCCGCACGCCATATTGGGTGGCGTCGCGGCCGAGCGCCGAGGTCGGGGGCGCAGCGCGCGCGGCATCCGGCGACATCGCCAGCGCGCCGGCAAATCCGGCGGCGGATGCTCCGATGAGATGGCGGCGATTGAGGTCCATGATCGCGTCTCCGGCAGGCGCGCGTCGCGCGCGTCCGTGAGGTTTTGGAGTAACGCAAAAATGCGGCGGAGCATGTGAAGGCGAGGGCGGAAGAAGTCGATTGTTGGGGGTAGGGTTAATGGGGATGCGGAGCCGCGACACGAAATGCGCCGGCATTCCCTAGTACGGTGTTCCGTCCTTGTGAAGATATCCCGATGAAGTGGCCCTGAGGTCGACATCCGGATAGTTTGTCTCGTCGCCCGGCATGTAAGCCGATCCTATTTCGAGAACGCGCGCCGGTGCGCCGGATCGGTTTTGCAGGTGATGTCCGTCAGGATCGCCGGGCAGAAAGGCGGCGCAATCTCCTGCGTGCAGGACTTCGGCGCCGGCTTCGGTAACCAGCACGACCTCTCCCTCCAGGACGTACACAAATTCCTCCGCCCGGGTATGCCAATGCCGCTGGCTGGACCACGCTCCCGGCTCCAGCTTGAGCAGGTTGACCCGATTTGCTTCAGTCCCCCTCGCAACCGCCAGCCGATGTCGAATCTTGTTCTGGCAGGGTGCTGCGAACGGTTTCGGATAGCGAGAGCCCGCCGAAACGGGTGCGCGTTCGATATCGATCTTCTTCGTCCTGACCTCGCTTCCTGTCACAGCCTCCGTGCCAGTCTCACCATCTCCAGCAGCATCGCCTCGCCGGCGTCGACCAGTTGTTCGAGCGTGACGCGTTGCGCCATCCCCTTGCGCTGCCGTGCGCCATCGCGCGCCAGCGCCGGCACATGCACGAAGGCAGCGAGGCGGGGGCCGCCGTCGCCGCAGGTGGCCTCGATCGCCCGCCAGCTCAGGTAGTTGCAGAGGTAGCTTCCGGCATCGCGCGAAGCGCGCGCATCGACTCCGGTGCCATCAGCCGCGCGCAGCAGTTTCGCGGTATGCGGGCCGAACATCATGGCGTCGGCGCCGCCAGCGATCGTTCCCTTGCGAAGCCGCGTGTGCTCGGCGTCGGGCCACAGCGTTGTGGCGGCGTTGCGGGCGCGGGTCTCGATCCGGAGGTAAGGCGTGCGGGCGGCGAGGCCGAACATCAGCAGCGCCTGCGGACGGTGCCTTGTCAGCAACTCCGGCAATTCGCGGTCGAGCGCCTTATAGGTCACCGGAAAGATGTGGCCGGACAGTTCGACCTCGCCGAGCGCGGGACGGCGCAGCCGCAGCAGCCGCGCCACCAGCGGCTGCGTCGGATTGTACGGAGCCCCGGGAAACGGGCCGAAGCCGGTGATGAGAATGCGGAGTTTTTCGCTCATGTCACTTCAGCATATCCGCGATCTGCTCGGCCGCCAGCGCCGGCGCGATGCGACCGTCGGCCACTTCGGCCTCGATCTTCCTCACTTTGCCGCGGATTGCCGGGTCGGCGCGCAGCCGCGCCATCATCCGCTGTTCCAGCATCGCCCACATCCACTTTACCTGTTGCTCGCGCCGCCGCCCGGCGAATTCACCCGACGCATTCATCGCGGTTCGGTGATCGAGGATCTTCTGCCACAGCACGTCGATGCCTGTCCGCGTCAACGCCGAATAGGTCTCGACCGGCGGGTGCCAGTGCGCCGAGCGCGGGGTGAGAATGTGCAGCGCGCCGCGGTATTCGGCCGCCGCCAGATTGGCGCGCTTGATGTTGTCGCCGTCGGCCTTGTTGACCGCGATCATGTCGGCCAGCTCGACCAGGCCCTTCTTGATGCCCTGCAGTTCGTCGCCGGCGCCCGGCAGCATCAGCGCCAGGAAGAAATCGGTCATGTCGCACACCGCGGTCTCGGACTGGCCGATGCCGACGGTTTCCACCAGTATGACGTCGAAGCCGGCGGCCTCGCACAACAGCATCGCCTCGCGGGTTTTCGCCGCGACCCCGCCGAGGGTGCCGGCGGCCGGCGAGGGCCGGATAAAGGCATTGTCGGAGGCGGAGAGCCGCGCCATCCGCGTCTTGTCGCCGAGGATCGAGCCGCCGGTGCGCGCGGAGGAGGGGTCCACCGCGAGCACCGCGACCTTGTGGCCGCGTTCGATCAGGAACATCCCGAGCACGTCGATGGTGGTGGATTTGCCGACTCCGGGCGAGCCGGTGATCCCGACCCTTATCGCCTTGCCGGTGTCGGGCAATAGCGCCTGCACCAGATCGCGGGCCGCGGCCTGGTGATCGCCGCGCCGGCTTTCGATCAAGGTGATGGCGCGCGCCAGCGCCGCCCGGTGTCCGGCGCGGAGGTCCTTGGCCAATGCGTTGATGTCGACGGGGGCACGTTTCGGCAGGGTCATGCCTTCGTTTACAACGGCGGGGCGCGGCAGGCGAGGGGGCGCGATGCCCGCTCAGTGCGCCGGCGTGGCGGGGACAGGCGTTTCCGGTCGCAGCCGCCGCCACAGCCACACCAGCATAGGCCAGATCATTGCGCCGATCGCCATGGCTGCCAGGATCGCGGAGATAGGCCGCTCGAAGAACGGCAGAATGCTGCCGTCGGATTTGATCAGCGAGGTGACGAACGCCTGCTCCACCATGGTGCCCATCACGATCCCGAGCACCATGGCGGCGACTGGATAGCCGTTGGCTTCCATGACGTAGCCGATGATCCCGAAGGTTGCGACCGTCACGACGCCGAACATGTTGTTGCCGATCGCGAACGAGCCGACCGCGCAGCACAGCATGATGACCGGCATGATGGAGGAACGCGGGGCGCGCAGCACATGGCTTGCGAGGCGGATCATCACGATACCCAGCGGGATCATCAGGAGGTTGGCGATGATGAACATCAGGTAGATCGCGTACATGCTCGACGCTTTCTCCGTGAACAGCGTCGGGCCGGGATTGAGCCCCTTCATGTAGAGCACGCCGATCGCGATCGCCGCGATGGTGTCGCCGGGAATGCCGAACAGCAGCGACGGCACCCAGCCCGAGGCGATGCTGGCATTGTTGCTGGCGCCGGCCTCGACCAGGCCCTCGACATGGCCGGTCCCGAACTTTTCGGGCTCCTTCGAGAAGCGCTTGGACATCGCATAGCTGACCCAGGCCGCCATGTCGGCGCCGGCGCCGGGCAGCACCCCGATGATGATCCCGATGATGTTGCCGCGCGTCATTTGCCAGTGATAGATCTTGGTGAGCTTCCACTGACCCGCCATGATGCTTCCGAACTTGCGGCGGGGGATCGGCGGCGGTTCCGGCGTCAGCATCGCGCGCATCACCTGCGCCACCGCAAAGACGCCGACCAGCGCCGGGATCGGCTCGATGCCGCCGAACAGGTCAGTGAGGCCGAAGGTGAAACGCGGCACGCCGCCGGGGTTTTCGATGCCGACGCACGCTACCAGCAGGCCGATGAACATGGCGGCGATGGCTTTCACCGGGGAGGAGCGCGCTACCAGCGTGGCGCACATCAGGCCGAGGAAGGCGAGCCAGAAATATTCGAAGGTCGAGAACGACAGCGCGATCTCGGCCAGCGGCGGCGCCAGGATCATCAGCGAGAGCGTACCGGCGATGCCGCCGACGGCGGAGAACCATACGCCGGCGCCGAGCGCCAATTCGGCCTCGCCCTTGCGGGTCATGGCGTAGGCCTCGTCCGCATAGGCCGCCGAGGCTGGCGTTCCGGGGATGCGCAGCAGCGCGCCGGGGATGTCGCCGGAGAAGATCGCCATCGTCGACGCCGCCACGATGGTGGCGATCGCGGCGATCGGCGAGAGGTAGAACGTAACCGGGACGAGCAGGGCGGTCGCCATGGTGGCGGACAGGCCGGGCAGCGATCCGATCACCAGCCCGTAGATCGATGCCGCCAGCAACGCGATGATGACTTCCCACGTCGAGATCAGGGCGAACGCTTCCATCAGGGTGTTAAACATGGATCACCACGGCATCGGCAGCAGCCCGATGGGCAGCGGCACGCGCAAGAGCTTGCTGAAAATCAGATGAATGCCGATCGGCGCCAGCACGGCGAGTGGCAGCGAAAGCCGCCACCGGGCGCCGAGCGCGGTGGCCGTCGCGTACACGATCAGCGCGGCCGTGATGATGAAGCCCAATCGGTCGGCCGCCGCCACGTAGAACAGCAGCAGCGCCGGCGGCAGCAGCGCGCGGAGTCCATAGAGCTTGCCGGGCGGCGGCTTGGCCTCGCCGCCCTCGATCGGAATGATCGCTTCTTCCTCTTCGAAGGTGCTGCCGATGCCGAACGTGATCGCCAGCCCGCAAAGCGCGAGTCCGGTCCCGATCACCAGCGGGAAAACGTTGGGGCCGACCGGCTGGCCGGGTACCGGCGGTAGCAACCATCCGCCATAGGCGGCGGCACCGCCGAGGACAACGAGAAACGACCCCGTGACGCGATCGGGAAGACGCATGAACCGAGCCCCACGGATTTCCGAGGAAGTGAACAGGCGGGACGGATCAGGCCTTGGAAAGACCGGCGGCCTTCATCGCCACGCCCATCTGGGCGTCGCCCTTATCCATGAATGCAGCGAATTGGGCCGCATCGCCCCACACCGTTCCGAAGCCGCGATTGCTCATGAAGTCCTTGAACTCCTTGGAGTCGTAGACCTTGTTCAGCGCCGCCGTGAGCTTGGTCGCGACATCCGCGGGCAGGCCCTTCGGCCCCGCAATGCCGCGCCACGCGCCGGTCGAATAGTCGATGCTCATCGCCTCCTTCAGCGTCGGCACATTGGGAAATGCGGGGTTGCGCGCCGGCGCCATGATGGCGAGGCTGCGCGCCTTGCCGGCCTCGATGATCGCGCGCGCTTCCGGCACCGAGCAGGTGGTGAGGTCGAGGCCGCCGGCGGCGAGATCCTGCATCGCCGGCGCGGCGCCGTTCGACGGCACCCAGGCCACCTGGTTGGCGGGAAGTCCCATCGCTTGCATCCAGCCGACCAGCGCGAGATGCCAGATGCCGCCCTGGCCGGTGCCCGAGGCCTTGAACTTGCCGACCGGCGCTGCCTTGATGGCGTCGGCCAGCTCCTTCACGGTCTTGTAGGGCGAGGTGGAACTGACCTGGATGCCGGGCGGATCTTCGTTCATCAGCGCCAGCGGCGTATAGCTCTTCGGCGCCAGTTCGGTCAGCCCCTGCCAGTGCATCATCGAGATTTCCACCGTCAGCATGCCGATGGTGTAGCCGTCGGGCTGCGCGGTGGCGATCGCCGTATGGCCGACCACCCCCGAGCCGCCGGTGCGGTTGACCACGTTGAAGGGCTGGCCGAGGTCCTTTTCCAGCAGCGCCGCGACGATGCGCGCGGTCGCGTCGGTGCCACCGCCTGCGCCCCACGGCACGATCACGGTTACCGGGCGCGCCGGATAGGCTTGCGCCAAAGCCGGCCTGGAACCGAAGGCCGCGACAGCCGCGGCAGCGGCAGTTGTAGCCGCGAATGCGCGGCGGGTGATTTTGGGCATGGCGTTCCTCCCCGTGGCGCCAGTGAATCCCGGCGCTCTTATGATGCGGCCATTCTAGCCAGCTTTGCGCTGCGGTCGCAAGGCATCACGCCGACATCGACGGTGAGTAAGCAACAACGCTGTCCTACTCAGCCGCCTCGCTGTGCCCCAATCTCGCATTGAGCTTGTGGATCAGTTCCTCGGCGGCGTCCGCGATCACGGTGCCCGGCGGGAAGATCGCCTCGGCGCCGGCCTTGTACAGCGCGTCGTAATCCTGCGGCGGCACCACCCCGCCGATGATGATCATGATGTCGTCGCGGCCCTGTTTCTTCAGCGCGGCCTTGAGCTCGGGCACTGCGGTCAGATGAGCCGCGGCCAGCGACGACAGCCCGAGAATATGCACGTCGTTCTCCACCGCCTGCCGCGCCGCCTCTTCGGCGGTGGCGAACAGCGGCCCGATGTCGACGTCGAAGCCGACATCGGCGAAGGCCGACGCGATCACCTTCTGGCCGCGGTCATGACCGTCCTGGCCGATTTTTGCGACCAGAATGCGTGGCCGGCGACCTTCGGCATCCTCGAAGGCGTCGATCAGCGCCTGCACCTTCTCGACCCGGTTGGACATGGTGGACGCCTCCCGCTTGTAGACGCCGGTAATGGATTTGATTTCGGCGCGATGCCGCCCGAACACCTTTTCCATCGCATCGGAAATCTCGCCGACGGTGGCTTTGGCGCGGGCGGCGTCGATGGCGAGCGCCAAGAGGTTGCCGTTGCCTTCGCCGGCGCTGCGCGTCAGTGCCGCCAGCGCCTCGTCGACATCCTTCTGGCTGCGCTCTTTCTTCAACCGCGACAGCTTGTCGATCTGCAGCCGCCGCACGGTGGAATTTTCCACCCTCAGCACGTCGATCGCCGCTTCATTGGTAGGCTTGAACTTGTTGACGCCGATCACCGCCTGCCGGCCGGCGTCGATCCGTGCCTGTGTCTTGGCGGAGGCTTCCTCGATCCTCAGTTTCGGCACGCCGGCCTCGATCGCCTTGGCCATGCCGCCGAGTTCTTCCACTTCCTGGATATGGCCCCAGGCCTTGGCGGCGAGATCGCGGGTCAGCCGTTCGACATAGTATGAGCCGCCCCAGGGATCGATGATGCGGTTGGTGCCGCTTTCCTGCTGCAGGAACAATTGCGTGTTGCGGGCGATGCGTGCCGAGAAATCGGTCGGCAGCGCCAGCGCTTCGTCGAGCGCGTTGGTGTGCAGCGACTGGGTGTGGCCCTGGGTCGCCGCCATCGCCTCGATGGTGGTGCGCATCACGTTGTTATAGACGTCTTGCGCGGTCAGCGACCAGCCTGAGGTCTGGCAATGCGTGCGCAGCGAGAGCGAGCGCGGGTCCTTCGGATTGAACTGGGTCAGGAGCTTGGCCCACAGCAAGCGCGCCGCGCGCATCTTGGCGACTTCCATGAAGAAGTTCATGCCAATTGCCCAGAAGAACGACAGCCGCGGCGCGAAGCGGTCGACATCGAGACCTGCGGCGAGGCCGGCGCGCAGATATTCGACGCCGTCGGCCAGCGTATAGGCGAGCTCGAGGTCCTGCGTCGCGCCGGCCTCCTGCATGTGATAGCCGGAAATCGAAATCGAATTGTATTTCGGCATCTTCTGCGAGGTATACGCAAAGATGTCGGAGATGATCCGCATCGAGGGCGTCGGCGGATAGATGTAGGTGTTGCGCACCATGAACTCTTTCAGAATGTCGTTCTGAATGGTGCCCGAGAGTTTCTCCGGCGGCACGCCCTGTTCCTCGGCCGCGGCGACGAACAGCGCGAGAATCGGCAGTACCGCGCCGTTCATGGTCATCGACACGCTCATCTGGTCGAGCGGAATGCCGGAGAACAGCGTGCGCATGTCGTAGATCGAATCGATCGCAACGCCGGCCATGCCGACGTCGCCCGATACGCGCGGATGATCGCTGTCGTAGCCGCGGTGGGTGGCGAGGTCGAACGCGACCGAGAGGCCCTTTTGCCCGGCGGCGAGGTTGCGCCGGTAGAATGCGTTGGAATCTTCCGCCGTGGAGAACCCAGCATACTGCCTGACGGTCCATGGCTGGTTGACATACATCGTGGGGTAGGGGCCGCGCAGATAGGGCGCGATGCCGGGCCAGGTCTCGAGGAAATCGATGCCTTCGAGATCGGCTTCGCCGTAACCGGGTTTTACGAGGATGCCCTCGGGCGTGAGCCACGGTTCGGCACCGCCGGCGGGTTGGGCGCGGGCGGTGTTTTCAAATGCGATATTCGCAAAATTGGGTATGCGGCTCATGGGCTTCCATTATAGCACGGGCGACCCCGGAGGTCGCCACTGTCAATCGTGGTCCGGATGCTGATGACTGACGATGCCGTTAAGCTGCTCCGGGCCGTAATTCTGCAGCGTGGTCTGGCTCGGCAGGTTGGCAACACCCACCACCCAGCCGAGCCGGGATTCGGTTCCATACTGCCGCGTCGGCACCACCCGGTCCGGGCGGTCGAATGCGCCGGTCATGATTTCGATCCGTGGACCGTCGATGCGGCGAAAGCTCAGCGGCGTGCCGCAATCCCGGCAGAAATCGCGCTCGGCGATCGAGGAAGAGCGGAACGTGGCCGGCTTGCCCTTGGTCCAGGCGAAATCGGCGTGTTCGATGTCGGCGAATGACGCGAACGGCGCGCCGGTCGCCTTCTGGCACATCCGGCAATGGCAGATGCTGATCTTGGCGGGCGGCGCCGACAGCGCAAAGCGAACCGCTCCGCATTGGCAGCCGCCGGTCAGAACGGGTTTTGCGGCTGACGTCATGCTCACTCCATTCGCTGCCAGGCGTCCTGCAGCGCAGCCAGCGCATCGCCGCCGGCAAAGACAAAGTCGCTGACTCCCGCGTCGCGAAGCGTGGCTTCCTGATCGCCGGGGCGTCCCGCCAGATAGATATGTTTTGCCCCGGCGGCTTGAAGGGATTTTGCGGTGGCGGCTGCCCGATCGGCATAGAGTTTGTCGGAGGAGCAGAGACAGGCCAGCGCGGCGCCGGAAGCCTTGAACGCCTTGGCCAGCGCCGCCGCATCGGCAAAGCCTTCGGTATCGACCGCCTCAATCCCCCCGGTCTCGAAAAAGCTCTTGGCAAACGTGGCGCGCGCGGTGAAATCAGCGGGTGTGCCGAGATTCGCGAGGAAAATTTTGGGCCGCGCGCCGGATATCTTCAGAATCTGGTCCGAGCGGTCGCGCAGGCGTTCGAACGGTGCTGCCAGCCGCATCGGCGGCAGCGGATCGAACTTGAATTTGGCTTCGCCATAGGGCGCAAGCACAACCGGCCTTAAGTCCAGTACCGCCACCTGCGCCTCATGCAGGTTCGGAAATTCGGTGGCGCCGGTCAGCACCTCCTTGCGCCTGGCGATATTGGCCTCGCGTACCGCCCGCGTCGCTGCGACCTTGCGCTGGATCAGGCTTTGCTCAAGCGCAGCGAATACGCCGCCGGCCCTCTCGATCTCCTGAAACAGCGACCATGCCGCCTCGCAAAGCTGCTGCGTCAGGGTTTCGATGCCGCCGGAGCCGGCGGCGGGATCGGACACTTTGGCCAGATTGGATTCCTCCAGCAACACCAGTTGGGTGTTGCGCGCAGCGCGGCGCGCAAACGCATCGGGCAATCCCAGCGCCAGCGTATGCGGCAGCACATTGATGCTGTCGGCGCCGCCAAGCCCGGCGGAGAATGTCGCCATCGTCGCGCGCAGCATGTTCACGTAAGCGTCGCGCTGCGTCAGCATCCGCCAAGCGGTGTCGGCGGCAATGAACAGCGGTCTTGGCGCAAGGCCGCTGGCTTGTTCGACCCGCGCCCACAACAGCCGCAGCGCGCGGAATTTCGCCAGCGTCAGGAACTGATCGGCATCGGCGGCAAGCCGCGCATAGATCATGCCTTGCGCGTCTTCGAGCGCAATACCTGCGCTCTCGATCGCCCGCAGATAGGCCACGCCGGCCGCCAGCACGAACGCCAGCTCCTGCACTTCCGATCCGCCGGCGTCGTGGATCACTCGCCCGTCGGCGGCCGCGAGCGGCCCCTTGAATCCCATGGCGACGAGGCCTTTGATCGCGCCGGTGACGGCGGGCACGATCTCGGCCCATGAATAGGGGCTGGATCCCCACACCGCGCAGGCGCCGATCGGGTCGAGACCGAAGCGAATATTGCAGGCGGCGGGATCGAGGCCCTTGCGCTTGACATATTCGGCGATGTGGATGGCGGTCATCCGCGACTGCGGACCGATCTGAAGTTCGATCCCGATGCCGGCATCGATGAACACGCCATCCAAAACCTTCTCGATCGTCTCCGCCGAGGGATCGAGCCCAAAGCCATGGGCGCCATTGGCGCCTGCGAAGACCAGGGTCAACCCGTTGGCGCCGTTCTCGAGATCGTGCAGCGCTTGCGCATTGGCAACGGCGGCGTCGGGATGGTCGATCCGCTGCATGATCTGCCACGGTGCTGCCGCGGGCCGCCCTGCGATCGGCGCGGCATCGCGTGCCCGCTGATAGATCGGTTCGATCTTCAGGCCATCATAGGTCTTGCCGACCAGCTTCTCGAACGGCGCCCCCTTCAGCACCCCATCGACCAGCTTGCGCCAGTCGTCGTAGGTCGCCGGCGCGAAATCCGCTGCCAGCCGCAGGTCGTCGGTTACAGATGTCATTTACGCAGATCGCTCCCGGGTGCCGTTGATTGTTGGCCGGAAATTGCCACGTGGCGGCCGCCAAGCCAAACGGTTGTTTTTGGTCCCTTTTGGTCAGTCCAGGTCTGGCAACCGCTCGATTCCAGCCGTCGATAGCTCCGCCAGCGCCGCCGCGACGCTGCGTCCCGCAATGACACGATCGGGGGTGATCTCGGCCAGCGGCACCAGTACAAAAGCGCGTTCGAACAGCCGGGGGTGCGGCAGCGTCAGTTCCGGCTTCTGGATCGAGACGTCGTCATAGGCGATCAGGTCGAGGTCGAGGGTGCGCGGACCCCAGCGCGTTTCCTTCGCGCGATCGCGGCCGAACTTGTGTTCGATCTTATGCAGCGTGAACAGCAGCGCATGCGGATCGAGGCTGGTCTCGATCTCGATGCAGGCGTTGATAAAGCGTGCCTGCCCCTCATCGCCCCAAGGTGGGGTGGCGTAGTCGGACGAACGCGCCAGCAACGTAGCCTGGGTCATGCCGCAGATATTGGCGATCGCCTTCTGGAATGTCGCGCGAACGTCGCCGACATTGCCGCCGAGCGCGATCAGGACGTCAGCCATGGGACGTCGCTTGCCGTGTGCGGGTCAGGACCACGCCGACATCCTCGAAAATCGCGGCGATCGGGGCATGCGGCTTGTGAACGGTGACCTTGATCGCGCCGACGCGGGGAAATGCCGCCAGGATGGCTTCGGCGACGGCGCCGGCCGCGCGTTCCAGCAGCTTGTAGTTGGCGTTCTTGAAGGCCGCGGTCGCGGTCGCCACCACGTTGGAATAGGACACGGTGTCGGCGAGGCGGTCGGTGCGCGAGGATTCCGAAAGGTCTATCGAGAGTTCGAGGTCGATGACAAAACGTTGCCCGACCTCGGTCTCATGTTCCATCACGCCATGGCGGGCATGGATGACGACGCCGGTGATGAAGATGGTATCGGTCATCGTCTGTCCCCGATTGCCGCGGCCACCCGCAGCGCTTGTACGGTTTCCGCCACGTCATGGGTCCGGATGATCCGTGCGCCGCCTCTGGCCGCAATGAGATGCGCCGCGATCGAGCCACCCAGCCGCTGATGCGGCTCCGAAGGGCTGACCGAACTGATAAAACGCTTGCGCGACGCGCCGACCAGCAGCGGCAGGCCGAATGCGCCGAATTCGTCGAGCCGGGCCAGCGCTGTCATGCTCTGTTCCGAGGTCTTGCCAAAGCCGATGCCGGGATCGAGCACGATATTTTCACGTGAAATGCCGGCCTTGCCGGCGATCTCAAGCGAGCGCGTAAAGAAAGCTGCAATATCCTTCATGATATCGATGTCGGCATCGACGCGATCGCGGTTGTGCATGACGACGACGGGCGAATGGCGCGCCGCCAGCAGCCTCGCCATATCCGGATCGCGCTGCAGGCCCCAGACGTCGTTGGCAATCGATGCACCTGCATCGAGCGCCCAGGCGACCACGCCCGATTTCATGCTGTCGATGGAGACGGGAACACCGAGCGAAACCACGTCGGCCAGGATCGGCCTCAGGCGCTGCAGTTCTTCGTCCGCGGTAACTGGTTGTGCGCCGTAGGGCCGGGTGGATTCCGCGCCGATGTCGATGATGTCGGCGCCCTCGGCGATCATGCGGCGGGCCTGCGCCAGCGCGCGCTCCGGCGCGATGAACTGCCCGCCGTCGGAAAATGAGTCCGGGGTTATGTTCAGGACCCCCATCACGGCAGGACGGGGCTGGGACAACAGCGTCCGCAGCACCGAATGATCTGCCGGGGTGGCGGCCGGGGCGGGTCTGGACGTGGTCGCAATCATGCGGTCGCTTTGCGCGGTCCATGCATGGGAGTCAAGATGCTGCGCGCGCTGCCGCAGCCGCTCCAAGGCGGCCCGATGAGTGACCTTCAGTAGGTGATTTTGGGCTGAAGCTTGCGGGCCTTTTCAATCAACTGCTCGACCGACTTTTCCGAAGGCAGGACCCGGACGAGTTTGCGCCTGGTATTCACGTCCTTCATGTTCTGCGCCAGCCGCGCCGGGTTGCGGAGCGCGAGTTCGCGAACCGTGGCGACGCCCGCGGCGCGCACCAGCCCGACCTTTGCCCTGCCCATGCCGGGAATCCGCATGTAGTCGGAGACATTGGCCCATTCGAGCAGTTGCTGCTCGCTGATGCCGGTCTTGTCCGCGAGCGCCTTGCGCCCCTTGACCGTGCGGGCGGCCTCGAGCAACCCGTCGGTGGTGCGTATGCCAAGCGATTTCAGTTTTGAAGCCGCGAAGGCTGGCAGGCCGTCAATCTCGGAGATGGGGTATGTCATGGTACTCGATATCAAAAAGGTGTTTTAAGCGAACTGACTGAGGCCCGGCGTCCCTGCGATGATCTCGCCCATTTGATCCGCTCCGATTTTGTCGCGGCCAAATCTGAAAAGTTCACGCGCGATGTTCTGAATTTCACCCATACCCAAACCAAGTCCCATCAACTTGGTTCCCAGCGCCATCAGACCGCCGCCCATCAACCTCGCAAGACCGCCGCTGCTGCTCGAGGCCGCGATTGCGGCTTCCGCGCCGGGAATCTTGTCGATCAGTGCCTGAACCTTGTCGGAAGGCCCCTCGCTGCGGAGGAAGCCCAGGATGATGCCGATGGTTTTTTCAGCCACAGCTTCATCGATGCCGGCCTTTGCAGCCAGTTGCCCAATCAATTCGTCCATATTGCCCCGTCCTCGACCCGTTACTTGCCGGGTCCTTGCTTGTGAATTTATCTTGATCTTCCGCGTTATGAATTACAAGCGATCCCCGCATTCGAAAGCAATTTTCATCCCAGATCGCGTCGCGAGTGTTGCAGCGTTGCAAGAGTGAGTGCGTAATTTACGGAGATTTGCCGCCGGTCCCGCAGCTTCACTACAACTTTCGTCCACCGATCGAACGAGACTGGTCGATCTCGTACCGAAGAACCGGGGCTTACGATCCCCGGGGGAGGGGGCTGAACGGTTTCAATCGGCTTGCAAGATGCAGTATGATAATGGCGTCTGGCGACTGAAACCCTTGACTGAAGCCCCTGGGTAGGCGCGCGAAGAGGCGATGCAATGGCTACGTCCGAAAACAAGACGGCCGATACCGGCGACGGGATCTTCATCGGAAAGAGTGAGCAGCCGGCGTGGCTGACGCTCGGGCTCGCCAACCGCCACGGTCTGGTGACCGGTGCTACCGGTACTGGCAAGACCGTCTCGCTGCAGGTGATGGCTGAGGGATTCGCGCGCGCGGGCGTTCCGGTGTTCGCGGCCGACATCAAGGGTGACCTCTCGGGCATCGCCGAAGTAGGCGAGGCCAGGGACTTTATCCTCAAGCGGGCCGCTGAAATGGGCCTCACGTTCCAGCCCGACCAGTTTTCGACGGTGTTTTGGGACGTGTTCGGCGAGCAGGGCCATCCGGTGCGAGCCACGGTCACCGAAATGGGGCCGCTGTTGTTGTCGCGCATGCTCGACCTCAACGACGTGCAGGAGGGTGTCCTGAACGTCGCTTTCCGCGTCGCGGACGAGAACGGGCTGACGCTGATCGACTTGAAAGATCTCCGGGCGCTGCTGGATGCGATCGTCCCCGAAACCGGCAAGAGGGCCGCTGATGGCGACGAGGACCCGCTGGCGCCGATCCGCAAGGCGGCGCAGGCCTTCGGCAACGTGACCAAGGCCACGGTCGGAACCATTCAGCGCCAGCTTCTGGTGCTGGAGAACCAGGGCGCGGCCAAATTCTTCGGTGAGCCGGCGCTGATTCTGAAGGATTTCATGAAGACCGACGGCGACGGCCGCGGCATGATCAATATTCTGGTCGCCGACAAGCTGATGCAGAGCCCGCGTCTCTATTCGACCTTCCTGCTGTGGATGCTGTCGGAATTGTTCGAGGAACTGCCGGAGGTCGGCGATCTGCCGAAGCCGAAACTCGTGTTTTTCTTCGACGAGGCGCATCTGCTGTTCACCGATGCGCCGAAGGCGCTGCTGGACAAGATCGAGCAAGTCGTGCGCCTGATCCGTTCCAAGGGCGTCGGAGTCTATTTCGTCACCCAAAACCCGATCGACGTGCCCGACAAGGTGCTCGCCCAATTGGGCAACCGCGTGCAGCATGCGTTACGCGCCTTCACCCCGCGCGACCAGAAATCGGTCGCGGCGGCGGCGCAGACCTTCCGGCCCAATCCGAAGCTCGACACCGCCAAGGTCATTACCGAACTGGGCAAGGGCGAGGCCCTGGTGTCGTTCCTGGAAGGGAACGGCACGCCGGCGATGGTCGAGCGCGTCATGATCCGGCCGCCTGCGGGGCGGATGGGGCCGATCACGCCGGAGGAGCGCAAGGCGATCATGAGCAAGAGCCCGGTGAAGGGCAAATACGACACCACGATCGATGC
>JAYSPJ010000502.1:0-5197 GCA_043722155.1 Bradyrhizobium sp. | reverse complement strand
CCCAGGTCTATCGCCCCTCGCCTCCGCTCAGCCCGGCATCGCTCGATTTCGCGATCGCCGAAATCGCCGCGCGCCAGAACGAACTCGACGCTCCCGCACCCCGGCCGATGCCGCCGCGCAGCGCACCGCCCAGAGCGGCTGCCATGGCGCCGCCGGCGGCGCCGGCCGGCCCGGATTTTTCCTCGCTGGAGCGGCATCTGCTCAAGATCACCAGCCAGATCGAGGCGCTGCAGCGTCCGGACGGCATCGAGCAATCGATCGCCGCGTTCCGATCCGAGCTTTCGGAAATTCGCGCCGCCATCACCGAGGCGATGCCGCGCCGGGCGATCGAATCGATCGAGAACGAAATCCGCTCGCTGTCGCGCCGCATCGACGACACCCGCCAGAGCGGCACCGACGGCCAGGCGCTGGCCGGCATCGAACGCGCGCTCTCTGAAATTCGCGAGGTCCTGCGCTCGCTGACGCCGGCGGAACAACTGGCGGGCTACGACGAGGCGATCCGCAATCTCGGCGGCAAGCTCGACCTCATTCTGCGCGCCAACGACGACCCCTCCACGGTCCAGCAGCTCGAAGGCGCCATCTCGGCGCTTCGCGCCATCGTCTCCAATGTGGCATCCAACGACGCATTGGCGCGGCTTTCCGACGACGTTCACACGCTGGCGTCGAAGGTCGACCAGCTTGCCCGCAACGAGGGCAACAGCGATTCGTTTGCGATCCTCGAATCGCGCATCGCGGCGCTGAGCTCGACGCTGGAAAGCCGCGAGCGGCCGGGGTCGAACGGAAGCACCGAACATCTCGAGGGCGCGCTGCGGTCGCTGTCCGACCGCCTCGACCGCATGCCGGTCGGCAACGACAATGCATCGGCTTTCGCCCATCTCGAGCAGCGCGTGTCGTACCTGCTGGAGCGGATCGAAACATCGACCGATCCCCGCGCCGGCAATCTCGGCCGGGTCGAGGACGGGCTGCAGGACATCCTGCGCCATCTCGAGAACCAGCATGCGACCGTCGTCGCGCTGGCCGAAAGCAACCGCAGCACCAGCGCGCCGCAGCCGCTCGACAGCGGCGTCGTCGACATCGTCAAGCGCGAGATGTCCGACATCCGCTTCAACCAGTCGGAAACCGACCGCCGCACCCAGGATTCGCTGGAAGCCGTCCACAACACGCTCGGCCATGTGGTCGACCGGCTGGCGATGATCGAAGGCGACCTGCGCACGGCGCGCACCCTGCCCGTCGCGCCGCAGTTGCAAATGCCGCCGGCGCCTCAACCCGACCCGCCGCAAGCGGCCGCGCCTCGCATCGCGATGCCGCCGCAGCCGAAACCCGAGCTGCCGAATCCGGCCGCGGCCCAGGAGTATTTCGCCGCCGCCCCGCGCGAATTCCAGGTCGTGCAGCCGCCGGTGCCGGCCGTCGCCGCCGTGGCGCCGCGCGCCATCGGCGAGATTCTCGATCCGTACACGGCGCCGCCGCGGCCCGCGATCGCGCCGGATCTGCCGCCCGATCATCCGCTCGAACCGGGAACACGCCCCACCACAAGGGCGGCCACGCCGTCGGAGCGCATTGCCGCTTCCGAAAGCGCGATCAGCGAAATTCCCGCTGGCAGCCGCGAGCAGGTCAGCACCTCCAGTTTCATTGCCGCCGCGCGCCGCGCCGCGCAGGCCGCCGCCGCGGCACCGCCGAGCGACAAGGCCGCTCGCGGCCCGTTCAAGGGCCCCGCCGGCGGCAATCCCAAGGACCCGAACAAGGAGCCATCGACGATCACCTCCAAGATCCGCTCGCTGCTGGTCGGCGCGAGCGTGGTCGTCATCGTGCTCGGCACCTTCAAGATGGCGATGACGCTGCTCGACAGCGGCACCGCCCCACCGATGCCTGCAATGGAGAACTCGAGCGAGCAGGCGCCTGCGCTCCAGCCGCCCGCGGAGGACGGCGCCAGGCCGACCACGCCGGCGCCCGCAATGCCCTCGATGACCTCGCCGACGCCGATCGGCCGGCAATCGTTCAATAACTCCAACTCCGCACCCGGCGCCACCGACGGCACCGCGACGGTCGCCATCCCGCAGGCAGCGGCGATCCCCGTCGCCTCGCCGATCTCGGCAGGCGACATCACGGGCGCCATTCCGGCCCAGCCGGCTGCCACGGCCAGCCGTAAACTCTCGCAGGTCCAGGTGCCGCCGACCGAACGACTCCCCGAGGCGATCGGCGGAGCGCTGCTGCGCGCCGCGGCGCTGAAGGGCGATCCGACCGCGGCCTACGAGATCGGCGTGCGTTTCGCCGAAGGCAAAGGCGTGACGGCGAATTTCGACGAAGCCGCGAAATGGTACGACCGCGCGGCGCAGGCCGGCGTGGTGCCGGCGATCTTCCGGCTCGGGACCCTCTATGAAAAGGGTCTCAGCGTGAAAAAGGACGTCGATATCGCGCGGCGCTACTACATGCAGGCCGCCGAGCGCGGCAGCGCCAAGGCGATGCATAATCTGGCCGTGCTCGACGCCGACGGCGGCGGCAAGGGCGCCAACTACAGGAACGCGTCGCAATGGTTCCGCAAGGCGGCCGATCGCGGCGTCGCCGACAGCCAGTTCAACCTCGGCATCCTCTATGCCCGCGGTATCGGCGTCGAACAGAACCTCGCCGAATCCTTCAAATGGTTCAGCCTGGCCGCGGCGCAGGGCGACGCGGATTCCGTCCGCAAACGCGACGACATCGCCAAGCGGCTCGACGCCCAGTCGTTGGCGGCTGCCAAACTCGCGATCCAGACCTTCACGCCGGAGCCGCAGCCCGACGACGCCATCAACGTGGCGGCCCCGGCCGGCGGCTGGGACTCAGGCCCGGTGCAGGCCACGCCCGCGAAGCCCGCGGCGAACCCGGTCTCGACCAAGCGCGCCGCCGCCGCGCGTTAATCTGAATTATTCACCACGCCTACAGGTCGCCGGCGGAGCTTCGGCAATTAATCCGCCTGCCGCGGATTCTTTAGTCCCTCCCTCCCCCGATTTCGGTTATGCAGGGGCTCGGCAACCGGGCCGCTTTCGCGAGCGCATCGCGGTTTCCCTGCCGGCCAATGCTCGATCGAGAAACCAGACCGTGAGCGGCTCCGGCCGACCTCACGGCCAATAGCAAAAGTAACCGCGCGTGCAGCTCTACCTCCCGATCGCCGACATTCCGGTCAACGTTTTCCTCATCCTGGCGATGGGCGCGGCGGTCGGTTTCGTGTCCGGCATGTTCGGGATCGGCGGCGGGTTTCTGATGACGCCGCTGTTGATCTTCGTCGGCATCGCGCCCGCGGTCGCGGTCGCCTCCGTCGCCAGCCACATCGCCGCCTCGTCGTTCTCGGGCGCGCTGTCCTATTGGCGCCGCCGCGCCATCGATCCGGCGCTGGCGCTGGTGCTGCTATGCGGCGGCACCGTCGGCACCGCGCTCGGGGTCTGGACCTTCACGCTGCTGCGTTCGCTCGGCCAGCTCGATCTGATGATTGCGCTGTCCTACGTCATCCTGCTGACCGCCGTCGGCGTCCTGATGTTCTGGGAGGGCCTGCGCGCGATCATGCGGGCGCGGCGCGGCGTGGCGCCGCTGACGCGCCGCCCGGGCAGCCACGGCTGGATTCACGGACTGCCGCTGAAAATGCGCTTCAAGCGCTCCAAGATCTATCTGTCGGTGATTCCGGTCGTCGTGGTCGGCCTGGTCATCGGCTTCATCGGCGCGGTGATGGGCATCGGCGGCGGCTTCATCCTGATTCCGATCATGATCTATCTGTTGCGCGTGCCGACCTCCACCGTGATCGGCACCTCGATGGTGCTGACGCTGGTCACCATGGTGTTCGCCACCATGCTGCACGCGATCACCAATCATCTGGTCGATGCGGTGCTGGCGCTGATCCTGATGATCGGCGGCGTCACCGGCGCGCAGTTCGGGGCGCGGGCGGGCCAGAAGATTCGCGGCGAGCAACTGCGGCTGCTGCTCGGCCTGTTGATTCTCGCGGTCGGAATCCGCTTCGCGATCGAACTGGTGATCCAGCCCGACGAACTGTTCACGATCCGGGAAACCGGAGGCGGCGGATGATCGCGCGCACCTCACTTGCAGCTTTTGTCCTCGCGCTGGCGCTGAGCGCGGCCTCGACCGTACCGGCGCGCGCCGAGCGGCTGATCGTCTCGGTCTCGAACCACCGCGTGACCGTGACGCCGAACTATTCCGGCGAGGAACTGGTGCTGTTCGGCTCGGTCGAAAGGGACGCCTCCACGCCTTCGACCCGCACCAGCTACGATCTGGTGGTGACCGTTTCCGGACCGCGCGCCGACATGGTGACGCGCCGCAAGGAACGCATATTCGGCATCTGGATCAACACCGACTCGCGGCAGTTTCTCAAGGTGCCGGCCTATCTGGCGCTGTTCTCCAATCGGCCGTTCGACGCCATCGCTTCGCCCGAGGTCGCGCGGCGGCAGCAGCTCGGCCTCACCAACGTGCTGCTCACCCAGCGCGTCGGAACCGACTACGCCGATGTCGTGCCGAACGATCTGTTCCGCAGCGCCTTCGTGCGGCTGCGCTCGCAGCACGGCCTCTATCGCGAGGAGACCTCGGCGGTGACCTTCCTGACGCCGACGCTGTTTCGCACCGGCATTCCGCTGCCCGGCGAAGTGCCGATCGGAACCTACGACGTCGAGATCAAGCTGTTTTCCGACGGCGCCCTGGTCACCAGGACCGAAACCGCCTTCGAAATCGCGAAAGTGGGTTTCGAGCAGTTCGTCGCCAACACCGCGCGCCATAACGGTTTTGTCTATGGGCTGGTGACGGCCTTCATGGCGCTGATGACCGGCTGGATGGCGTCGATCGTGTTCCGCAAGGATTAATTCCAAGGCCGCTAACGCGGCGGCTCGATCGCGGTGGCGATTTCGGGTCCTGCAACACGGTGCAGGCGAAGGCGGCGTAGGTTCGGGCAATCCCTGGCGTCGTCATTGCGAGCGCAAGCGAAGCAATCCATCTCTCCGCTTGTTGCGGCATGGATTGCGTCGTCGCTACCGCTCCTCGCAATGACGGCTGAGACGTCGTCATTCAAAATTTCAAACAGCGAGCGGATATGCGTCCGCCTTCTCGCGGCGCGATGCGCCCGAGGTTTTGCATCAGCTTCACCCCCTCGAGAAAAGAGGGCGCAGGGAAAGCCGGGCGCCGATTGCACCCGCGGTCGTGCGCACAACGAGCGCACGAGTGGACCACA
>JAYSPJ010000501.1:0-2950 GCA_043722155.1 Bradyrhizobium sp. | reverse complement strand
ATCGACAGCAAACTTCGCGCTTGCGACCTCGTCAAGCTGCGCTTGGACGACGTTTACTCAGGGACAAAAGTGCGAAATCGCGCAACAATCGTCCAAAAGAAGACAGGGCGACCAGTGCAATTTGAAATCACGGAGCAATCACGGAATTCCCTTGAAGCCTGTTTACCAATGCTGCGGGCTAATGGCTCCCGGTTTCTGTTTCCGAGTCGCCTTCACGCAAGTCTTCACATATCCATCCGCCAATATGCCAGACTGGTGCATCGCTGGGTAGAAAGCATAGGCTTAGACACGAGATTGTACGGCACGCACACGATGCGTCGGACCAAGGCGGCGCAACTCTACCGAAAGACTGGCAACCTACGCGCCGTTCAACTTCTCCTCGGTCATACGAAACTGGAGAGTACCGTTCGATATTTGGGAATCGAGGTAGATGACGCTCTAAATATGGCCGAACAGATCGAGCTCTAGACAATTGGCCACCGGTCCACGCCGGTGGCCAATTCGCGCTAGAAGCAGCCATGGGTCTTAATCCGGTCAGGTGATGGCAAAGGCCGCACTCTCCCCTCAGCTGCGTGTTGATCCGTTGGGATCGAATAGCTTCCGCGCTTGAGTTCGCTCCAGAACTCGACCTGAATCCACACCACATTCTGTTTCACCTCGGCGACGTCGGCTGTTGGTTCGGCCTACGCGCCGCGATCAAGGCTATGATCACCTGCGTTGCACTGTCACGGCCACCCGTCCCGATTGGCCATGACGGTACCGTGGCCCGCCCCGAATTCTGCGGGCTCTCAACCCCGTAAGGTTATGCTCGCGCCCTCCTCTTCGCCAACCAATCCCGTAAAAGGCCTTCAACGGTCCCCGACACCTTCGTCCCGTCTTCGATCGCCGCGATTTTGGCGGCTTTGATCAGGTCTTCGTCAATGATGACCATTAGCGGTTTTTTCCCGGCTGGCGCCCTGGGGCCGCTCCTGCCCTTCGCCTCCTTCGTTGAACTCTTTTTCGCCATCTAACCCTCCCGATTCGAGCATTAACCATAATGCGATTCGATCGGCAGACAGGCAACAACGGAACAACGACACTTGCGCACGCGTGCGCAGTGTATATAGTGCGCATGTTATCCACTCAATTCTCACCTCAATAAGGAAAGAGAGATCATGACGCTGTTTTCTGCCAACGATTCGGTGCAGCCCGCCTGCACCACTAACGTCCACCGCCCGATGGGCGATATCGCCGGCCTCCGCGAGGTACACGACGATGTCGGTCGCCTCACGGTGTCGGCCTTCCCATTTGCGATGATCAAAGAGCTCTCGCCGGCACGCGCTGCGGTGCCGGCTTGCTACATCCTCGCCGACCACGCCACCGTCCGGATCGGGGAAACCGGGAACGCCTTGCGCAGGCTGTCCACCCACGCCGCCGATCCCACCATGGCTTTCGCCCGCGAGGTCTACGTGATCTCGGGTTACCAGCGGGCGTGGTTCGACAAGACGGCCGCGATCTATCTGCAGTATCGCTTGACGGAGCTTGCCGAACGGGCCGGTCTGGTCGACGTGATCAAGGGCGTGAACCCGCAGGTGCTGGAGTTGCCCAGCCATAAGCGGGCTTCCCTCGACCAGTTCGTCGAGCATGGCGAAAGGCTCCTGTTCGATGCCGGCTGCCGCGCATTCCGCTCGAATTTCGCGGGCCTGCGCGGGACTGCCATCGAGACCGAGACCACCATCGGCCCGGACGAAGACGGGCCGATGGAGATCGGGGTGAGCGCGACGCCCTCCATCGGCAGCGAACTCGAGCTCGCTTATGTGGACCTCTGGGCGCGGGGTTACCCGGCGCAGAACGGTTTCGTGGTGATGGCGGGCTCGGAAATCCGCACCGCGGTGAACCCGAGCGTCAACCCGATCCTGCACACCCGCCGCGCGGAGCTCGCGGCCGCGCAGGCCCTGACGCCCATCCCCGGCGTTCAGGACCGGCAGCGCCTGCGCGTGGCGGTCTGGTTCCCGTCGGCAGCGATTGCGGCGAAGACCGTGACCGGCGCCCACGTCGACAGCAGCAAGTGGCAGGCGCCGCGCTACCCGCAGCCGATGTTGATCGCGGTCTAGGGAGCCGAAAATGTCCAAATCAACGAAGGTGCCGGAGCGCAAGCTCCGGCACGAAGGTGGCAATGTCACCGAGTCGGGACAGGGCAGCAGTGGTGGGCCGTCGCCAGCCGGCAATTCGTCGGATGACGTCAGCGGCAACCCGGACTTGAGGCTCCCCCAGCCGGCGAACCGCCCCTGGCCGTTCAACCGCGAGAATGCCTCGCCGCTTGCCTGGTGGCGGACGCTACCGTCGGAAGCGTTCCGTGACGCCGAGCGTCTCCTCTTGTTGGCGACGCTCGAACAGATCGAGATGCTTCATGGCGGTGACGACTTCGCCGCCGCATTAAAGGGAGACGCGGCCGCCGCCATCGGCGTCGCGTTCACCTTGATGCCGATCGAGGAGATGACGCTGAAGACCGACATCGCCATGACGGCGCTGCTTCGGTGCGTGCTCGAGCACAAGGCGGCGGCGGCACTAGTGCTGGCGCAGGTTCTGGGCTTGACCGACCTTGGCCACTCCTACGCCGTGGAACTCGCCGCGTCGTGGCTCGTCTATGGCCGGCGCTGCTCGGATAATCCGCGCAAGTTCCGCAAGGCCGAGACCGTGCTGCTGGCTGCTTTCCGGGAACGTCACCATTGTGGAGATGACGCATGAGGGTCCAAATCTTTTCGGATCTCCACTTGGACGTTTTCCCGATCAAACCCATCACCATCGTCCCCGGCGTCGATCTCGTGATCGTCGCCGGCGACGTCTGTGAGGGAATGCTCCCTGCCTTCGAGCATTTGCGCCGGATCGTCCCGATGAACATCCCGATCGTGATGGCGCCCGGAAATCACGAATTTTACCACAAATTCATCCCCGATGAACTGGCGGCGGC
>JAYSPJ010000500.1:0-8460 GCA_043722155.1 Bradyrhizobium sp. | reverse complement strand
TGGTGATCTCGACGCTGAATCGCAACTGGAAGAGCTTTGCACTTGCCATCGTCGGTGCCGAATACGTGTTGCGCTGGCTGCCGCGCGGCACCCACCAATGGAACAAGTTCGTCACCCCCGACGAACTGGCGCAGCACCTCGCCAACAACAAGCTCACCATCACCGATCAGGCCGGCGTGGTCTACAACCCGCTCGCCGACAAATGGAGCGTCTCGTCCGACATGGACGTGAACTACATGGTGGTCGCGGAGGGGATGTAGCAGGATATTGTCGTCCCTGCGAACGCAGGAGCGAGATAAATTTAGGATTTCGCGCATCCCTGTCATGCGCCGGCCCAGTTGACCGCGATAGCCGTGCCCGGCACGGTGCGTCACCTTCCTGCCGGTAACCTATTCCCCATGCTCTCCATCGCCACGCTCTGGATTCCCTTCACCATCGTCGCGGCGCTCGGCCAGGTCGCGCGCAATGCGATGCAGCGGCAGCTGACCGGGCCGCTCGGCACCTGGGGCGCCACCAATATCCGCTTCCTGTTCGGCTTTCCGTTCTCGATCCTGTTTTTCGTTGTCGTGATCTTTGCCACCGGCGATGCGGTGCCGTGGCCGACGGCGACGTTCTGGCCGTGGCTGCTGCTCGGCGCGCTCAGCCAGATCGCCGCAACGGCCTTGATGCTGCTGGCGATGAACGACCGTTCCTTCGTGGTGACGACGGCGTATCTGAAGACCGAGGCGATCCAGACCGCGATTTTCGGTTTTGTCTTTCTCGGCGATCATCTCACCGTGCTGAAAGTGATCGCGATCGTGATCGCCACCGTCGGCGTGGTCATCACCGCGCTGCGGCCGGGCGGCGAAAAGGGTTTTGCCGAGTTGAAGCCGACCATCATCGGCCTGGTCGCAGCGGCCTTCTTCGCGCTGTCGGCGATCGGTTTTCGCGGCGCCATCATCACGGTGCCCGGCGTCTCGTTCGTGACGGCTGCTACCTACACGCTGGTATGGGGGCTGTTCGTGCAGACCCTGGTGCTGACGATCTATTTGCTGGCGCGGGCGCCCGACGTGCTGCGGAAAATTGTCGGCCTGTGGAAGCCCTCGATGCTGGCGGGCTTCATGGGCGCATTCGCCTCGCAGTTCTGGTTCCTGGCGTTCGCGCTGACGGCGGCCGCCAATGTGCGGACGCTGGCGCTGGTCGAGGTGCTGTTCGCGCAGGCGGTGTCGTACTATTCGTTCAAGCAGCCGCTGTCGGCGCGCGAGCTTTCCGGCATCGCGCTGATCGTGGTCGGCGTGGCCATGCTGGTGGCGGTGTAGCGAACAACGTCATTCCGGGGCGATGCGACAGCATCGAACCCGGAATCTCGAGATTCCGGGTTCACGCGAAGACGCGTGCCCCGGAATGACGCTACGCGTCAGTTCCGGTCGTCCGGCAGCACCGGCAGCGGCGACACCTCGACGCCCTCGTCGATCAGGGAGCGGGCTTCCTCCGGCGAGGCCTCGCCGTAGATCGGGCGGTGCTCGATATCGCCGTAATGCATTTTCCGCGCCTCAACGGGGAAACGCTCGCCGACATTGTCGGCGTTCTTGACGATATGGTCGCGCAATTCCTTCAGCTTGGCGCGCAGCTCGCGCTCCTGCGCCATCAACAGCGGGGTCGATCCCGGTGCGGTGACCTCCACGGGCTGGGCCGGCGCCGGAACATCGCTGCCTTGGCTATCGCGGCCCTTCTTGCTGACGATCTGCGGCGCCATGATCGAGCGCTCGACCTTGGCCGACCCGCAAACCGGGCAGTTCACCAGCTTGCGCTTTTCCTGGGATTCATAGGCCGACGAGCTCTGAAACCAGCTTTCGAAGATATGGCCGCGGTCACACTGCAGGCTGTAGCGGATCATGCAGATGATCCCCGCACCAGATGCAGGTGCTCGGGACCGGTTTTGGGATCGGCGACGCTGAAGCGCCTGCCATGCTGCAGCGACGGCACCGTCTTGCGCGCGGTCTCGACCCTGGAAGGATCGATCTTCGCCAGAAACACGCCGGGCTCGACGCCGCCCTCGGCGAGGATCTCGCCCCAGGGGGCGACGATCAGCGAGTGGCCATAGGTCTCGCGCTTGTTCTCGTGCATCCCGGCCTGCGCCGCGGCAAAGACAAAACAGCCGGTCTCGATGGCGCGGGCGCGCAGCAGCGTGTGCCAGTGCGCTTCGCCGGTCTTCTTGGTGAAGGCCGACGGCACCGTGAGGAACGAGGCGCCGCTTTCGGCCAACGCCCGGTACAGCGCCGGAAAGCGCACGTCGTAGCAGATGGTCAGGCCGATACGGCCCCAGGGCAGGTCGGATATGACGGCGGTCTCGCCCGGCTGATAATTGGCGGATTCGCGATAGCTCTCGCCGCCGGGCAGATCGATATCGAACATGTGGATCTTGTCGTAGCTCGCCAGCACCATGCCGTCCGGTCCGATCAGGAACGAGCGGTTGACGGCCTTTTCCGGCGAAAAGCGCAGCGCCAGCGAGCCGACATGGAGATGGATCTTCAATTCCCCGGCGAGCGCGCGGTAGGCCCTCAGCGAAAGGTCGTCTTCTTCGGAGGCGAGATGTTCGAACAGCGCCTTGCGGTTCAGCTGCATCATGTTGCTGACCTCGGGGGTCTGCACATAGTCGGCGCCCTGGGCTGCGGCCTCGCGGATCAGCGCGGTGGCCTGCTCCAGGCTCGGCCCCGGCAACAGCCCGGTGCGCATCTGCACCATGGCGGCGGTAAAGGTGAGGTCAGTGCTCATCAATTGGCCTTCTCGCCCGCGAGCAACGAATCGAGCTTGCCCGCGCGGTCGAGGGCGTAGAGCTCGTCGCAACCGCCGACAAGGGTCTCGCCGATGAAAATCTGCGGAAAGGTCGCCCCCATGCCGACGCGATCCCACATTTGCTGACGAAGTCCCGGATCGGTGGCGACATCGTGTTCCGTGAACGCGGCTTTTTTGCGCGTCAGCAGCGACTTGGCGGCAGTGCAATAGCCACAGCCCGGACGGGTGTAGATTTCAATGGCAGCGGTCATGTCGCGCTCGGTTGTTGCAGGTATCCGATTGGATATCGGGTTAGAAGTATCTGATTATATGGGAGCTTTATGAGTGTCCACAACCCGGGCGAACACCAGCACGTCGACGGAAGCCGCTTTGGCGCGCAATAACGCCCGGGCGCAGGCATCCGTCGTCGCCCCCGTGGTCAGGACATCGTCGATCAGCACCACGCGGCGGCCGGCAATGTCGGCGGCGCGATCCGGCGCGACCTTGAAGGCGCCCTGGACGTTGCTGGCACGCTGCGACCGCGACAGCCCGATCTGCTGCTGGGTCGGCCGCACCCGCCGGAGCGCTTCGGAGGCCAGTCTGACGCCGGTTTGCCGTTCGATCACCCGCGCCAGCGCGCCGGACTGGTTGTAGCGGCGGCTCCAGCCGCGCCGCCAGTGCAGCGGCACCGGAACCAGCACCTCGGCCTCGCCGAGCAGCTCGCGGCCGGCCCGCGCCATCCAGCGGCCCATCGCGGGGGCGAGATCGGTGCGGTCCTGGTATTTCAGCGCATGCACCAGCGTGCGGGCGACGTCGTCATAGCGCACCGCGGCGCGGGCGCGCGCATAGGCCGGCGGATTGGCGATGGCCTCCATCGACAAAAGATCCGGCCCGGGATCGTAGACGAAGGGAATGCCGAGCCGCGGGCAAAAAGGCGGCGCGATGAACGACAATTTGGCCCAGCACGAAGCGCAGACGCCTTCGCCGTCGACCGGCTCGCGGCAGGCCACGCACAGCGTTGGCAGCGCGATGTCGAGCGCGAGCCGCGCGGTCAATTGCCAGGCGCCACGGCACGCATTCAGCGCCCCGCGCAGATGGGTGGCGATCGAGCGGGACGGGGATGGCTGGGCGTCCATGGCCACCGAGGCTAACGCCATGCCGCGCGGCGCTCAAGCGTGCCGGATTGCCAACAGTGGGGAGACCGGCGTACCAACCCGCCATGACCCCGAGCCCCACCGCCGCCCCCCTCTTGTTCGACCGCGCCTTGCTGCGGGCGCGGCGAAGACGTGCGCTGGGTGGCGCGCCCGCCACCTTCCTGCTCGATCGCGTCGCCGAGGATTTGGCGGAGCGGCTGCACGCGGTGCTCAGGGATTTCAAGACGGCGGCCGACATCGGCACCGAGGGCGAACAACTCCGCAACGCGCTGGCCGGGCGCGTGAATCAACTCACGCGCATCGCTCTGCCCGACCTTGAATCCGAGCCGCTGGCGCTGGCGCCGGAATCGCTCGACCTCGCGGTTTCCGGGCTGGCGTTGCAATTCGTCAACGATCTGCCGGGCGTGTTGGCGCAGATCCGCCGCGCGCTGAAGCCGGACGGGCTGTTGCTGGCGGCGATGACCGGCGGCGATACGCTGACCGAGCTGCGGCAATCCTTCGCGGCCGCGGAAACCGAATGCGAGGGCGGCGTGTCGCCGCGGGTGGCTCCATCAGCCTATCTGCGCGAGATCGGCGCGCTGCTGCAGCGTGTCGGTTTTGCCTTGCCGGTGACCGACGTCGATCGCGTCGTGGTGCGCTATGACAGCGCGTTTGCGCTGATGGCCGATCTCAGGCGTATGGGGGCCACCAATATCCTGGTCGAGCGGCGGCGGACGCCGACCCGCCGTGCCACCCTGTTGCGAATGGCGCAGATCTACAGCGAACGTTTTGCGGATTCCGACGGCCGCATCCGCGCCACCTTCGATGTGATCTGGCTGTCGGGCTGGGCGCCGCATGAAAGCCAGCAGCAGCCGCTGAAGCCGGGGTCGGCGAAAGCCAGTCTGGCGGAGGCGGTGAAGCGGCTTGCGCCCGAATGACCCGCCATTGCCGGGCGTAGCGGAATACCGCAAGCCGCGTTCTTCCTAACTGTGCATGGGGTTGTTTTGCGATTTTTTGTCCGGGCCCTGCCGGGCACCGCGCCCTGATCACATCAGCACATCGATCAGATGCGGGATCAGCGGAATGTCCGCCGGCGGCATCGGGTAGTCGCGCAGTCTGTTGGCGCGGACCCAGGCGAGTTGCTGGCCCTCGCGTGCGATCACCTCGCCGTCCCAGCGCCGGCAGATGTAGAGCGGCATCAGCAGATGAAAATCGTCATAGGCGTGGCTGGCGAAGGTGAGCGGCGCGAGGCAGTCCGCTTTCACGGTGATGCCGATTTCCTCATGCAGCTCGCGGATCAGGGTCGCTTCCGGCCGCTCGCCGCGCTCGACCTTGCCGCCGGGAAATTCCCACAGGCCCGCCAGGGCCTTGCCCTCCGGACGCCGGGCGATCAGCACGCGCCTGTCGGCGTCGACCAGCGCGCAGGCGACCACGAGGGTGAGCTTGATGTCAGTCATGCGCCATATCGGCAGCCAAGTGTTCGCGGCGCAAAGGTGGCTGGCTGCAAGTGCCGTTCACGACCGGTAGTCGCCGTTGATCGCGACATATTCCTTGGTGAGATCGCAGGTCAGCACGCGGTCGCGGCCCTTGCCGAGCCCGAGCGCGATCTTGATCTGGATCTTCGGGTTCTTCATCGCCGCGGAGACTTCGGCCTCGTCATAGGACGGATCGCGCGCGCCGCGGCTGGCGACCCGGATGCCGTTGAAGGAGATCGCGAGCTTGTCGCGGTTGGCGGGCTCGCCGGCCTTGCCGACCGCCATCACCACGCGGCCCCAATTGGCGTCCTCGCCGGCGATCGCGGTCTTCACCAGCGGCGAATTCGCCACCGACATCGCGATTTTTCGCGCGGACTTCTTCGTCGTGGCGCCGTCGACGATGATCTCGACCAGCTTGCGCGCGCCTTCGCCGTCGCGGGCCACCTGCTCGGCGAGATCGGCCAGCACCGCGCGGAAGGCTCTTGCAAACGCCTTCAGGCGGGGATCGCCGGCCCGGCTGATCTTCGGTGCGCCGTTGGCCGCGGCCGCTCCGGTGGCGAAGGCGAGCAAGGTATCCGACGTCGAGGTGTCGCCGTCGATGGTGACGGCGTTAAATGTATCCTCGACGCCGCTCTTGAGCAGCGATTGCAGCGCGCCCGCGGTGAGCGGTGCGTCGGTGAACACGAACGCCAGCATGGTCGCCATGTCGGGCGCGATCATCCCGGCGCCCTTGGCCATGCCGTTGATGGTGACTTTTGCCTTGCCGAGCTTCACGGTCGCGGTGGCGACTTTCGGGAAAGTGTCGGTGGTCATGATCGCGTTGGCGGCGTTCATCCATTCTCCCGGCACCGCATTTTCAGCCAGCGTGCCGAGCACGCCGTCGAATTTGGTGGCGTCGAGCGGTTCGCCGATCACGCCGGTGGAAGCGAGAAACACCTCGTTGGGGCTGCATCCGACCGCCTTGGCGGCAATCGAGGCCGTCAGCGTGGTCGCCTGCCGTCCGGTCTTGCCGGTGAAGGCATTGGCGTTGCCGGAGTTCACCACCAGCGCGCGGGCAACCCCGCGACCGAGCTTGGCCCGGCACCATTCCACCGGCGCCGACGGGCACTTCGATTGGGTGAAGACGCCGGCAACCGTGGTGCCCTTGTCCATCACCGCCAGCAGCACGTCGGTGCGGCCCTTGTAGCGGATCCCCGCGGCAGCGGTCGCGAGCCTCACGCCCGCGATCGCGGGCATCTCGGGGACGTCGGTCGGAGCGAGGGGGGAGACAGCAGTGGACATGAGGACGCCTTATCTCGACAAAGCATGAGAGCCATCATGGCCGGATTTATTCCGGCCATCCCCGTCTTCACTGCCTGTCGAGGAGGTCTTGAGACGTGGATGCCCGGGACGAGAGCCCGGGCATGGCGTCAAACTACTGAAGTCCGATTGCGAAGTCGATTTACTTCTTCGCCGGGGGCGCCATCTTGGAGTCGGCGGGCTTGGCCGCATCCGGCTTGGCGTCGGTCTTGGCATCGGTCTTGGCATCGGTCTTGGCCGCGTCGTCGGGCTTGTCCAGGCGCTCGACCTTGGCGGCCTCGCGCAGCTTCGCCACGTAATCCGCCTGCGCCTTGCGCGTCACATAGGTCTCGATCTGGGCCTTGACCTGTTCGAACGCCGGGGCCTGGCGGTTGCGCTTTTCCTCGACCTTGATGATGTGCCAGCCGAACTGCGACTTGACGGGATCGGAGATCTTGCCGGGTTCCAGCGTGAAGGCGACGGCGGAGAATTCCGGCACCATCTGGTCCTTGGTGAAGAAACCGAGATCGCCGCCGTCGGAAGCGCCGGGATCCTTGGATTTCTTCTTGGCGAGCTCGGCAAAATCGGCGCCCTTCTTCAGCTCGGCGGCGATCGCCTTGGCATCGTCCTCGCTCTCGACCAGGATATGCCGGGCGTGAACTTCCTGTTCGCCGGTGATCTGCTTGGAGGCATCCTCATAGACCTTCTTCATGGCCTCGTCGGTGGTCGCGGTCTTGCCCTCGGTCGCCAGCAGGCTGTCCATCAGGAGCCGGTTGCGCGTAAACGCCAGCCGCTTCTTGAAATCCTCGTTATTTTCGACCTTCTTGTCCTCGGCGGCCTTGGCGACGATCTTCATGTCGATCAGGAAGGCCAGCACGTTTTCCCGCTTGGTCGAAGGGTCCATCTGCGCAAGGCTCGGTCCCAGTTCCTCCTCGGCCAAGGTGAGGTCGCTCTGGCGAATCTCGGCGCCGTTGACCTTGGCGAGCATCGGATTGGCGTCCTGCGCCCGCACCGGCACGGCGGCGAGCAGCGCCATGGCGAGAGCGCCGGTCAGGGCGGCGGAGGCGAGGCCGAAACGCAGGCCGGTTTTCGTTTCCGGGAACGACGAGGTCATGGAAAATCCTTATCTTCAAAGCTGGGGGCTGTTCGGGGCTGCGGGACACTCGCCCAATCGGTTGGCCTTGGCAACGCGAAAAGGGTGTCAGAATGATGAAATCCTTGAGAGTTCGCGCCGTTGACAAGCCTCTGGCACAGCCATATCTCTGCAAAACCGGGTCAATGGCGATAGCGCGTATTTGGCTGCGTTTTTGGCCGTTGAACCTTGGATTGCTGAATTCCCACTCATTGGGCGGATGCTCCCCCGGATCGGGTCCGCGCCGCGATGCGTCACGATGAGTTGATAGGCACCCCGGTGGACCATTTCACGGCGAAAACGCCGAACGGTAAAGACAGGAATTTGGCATGATCGGCGCGCTCGCCCGCAAGTTTTTCGGCTCCGCCAACGACCGGCGGATCAAGGGATATCAGTCCCGCGTCGACGCCATCAACGCGCTGGAGCCCGAGATCGCCGCCCTCTCCGACGAGGCGCTGAAGGCCCGTACCGTCGAATTCCGCACCCAGCTCGCCGGCGGCAAGACGCTGGACGACATTCTGGTTCCCGCCTTCGCCACGGTGCGCGAGGCGGCCAAGCGCACGCTCGGCCAGCGCCACTTCGACGTGCAGCTGATCGGCGGCATGGTGCTGCACGAGGGCGACATCGCCGAGATGAAGACCGGCGAAGGCAAGACCCTGGTCGCGACGCTCGCGGTCTATCTCAACGC
>JAYSPJ010000499.1:0-3919 GCA_043722155.1 Bradyrhizobium sp. | reverse complement strand
CGCCCCTTGCCTTCCTCCGACAAGCCGATGCCGGTATCGCGAATCGAGAAATTCAATTCCAGCTTGTCGCCGGCGAGCGGCCTGGCAGTCACCGTCAGCACCACCTCGCCCTTCTCGGTGAATTTGACCGCGTTGGCCAGCAGGTTGAGCAGGATCTGGCGCAGGCGCGTCAAGTCACCGTTAATCGCATTCGGCAATTCGCCCTCGAACACATAGGCGGTATCGAGATGCTTTTCGGTGGCGCGGGTGCTCATCAAGTCCAGGGCAGACTCCACGCAATCGCGCAGGTCGAACGGGTGCATCTCGATATCCATGCGCCCGGCCTCGATCTTGGAAAAATCGAGAATGTCATTGATGATGGTGAGCAGCGCGTCACCCGAATCACGGATGGTGCCGGCGTAGTCGCGCTGCTCGTCGTTGAGCGGCGTGTCAAGCAAGAGGCCACTCATGCCAATCACCGCATTCATCGGCGTGCGGATCTCGTGGCTCATGGTGGCGAGGAACGCGCTCTTGGCCTCGTTGGCGGTTTCGGCGGCAGCGCGCGCCTGCTGCGCTTCGTTGAACAGGTGCACGTTTTGGATCGCGATCACGGCCTGATCGGCGAAGGTGCTCAGCAGCGCCACGTCCTCGTCATCGAATGAACCCGATTCGAGCCGCAGGACGGAGATGCCGCCGAGGGCCCGGCCCGGCAGCAGCAGCGGCGCGTAGATGCCGGAGCGAAAGCCGAATTTCAGGCCAAGACTGCGGATGCGCGGATACTCCTCACTCGCCTTTTCCAGGTCCGCAAGGCTGATCACGCGCCGCTCAAGTATGCAAGCGCCGATGGCGCTGCCGCGGTCGAGCGGAATCGGCTCGACCATATTGCCGGTGCTGGCGCGCACCTGCAGCTGGTCACCGTCGATCAGCCAGAGCGACACGCGCGGACTGTTGAACAGGGCCGAGCCGTTCTTCACAATGGCTTCGAACACCGGCTGCGTATCGGTCATCGAGCCGCCGAGCACGCGCAGGATTTCTGCAGTCGCGGTCTGGCGTTCCAGCGCCTGCTTGGTCTCGTTGAACAGGCGCACGTTCTCGATCGCAATGACCGATTGGTCCGCAAAAGTTTTGATTAGCCCGACCTGATGCTCGGTAAACGCGCCGGGTTCGCGCCGTGTCACATGGATCGTCCCGATCACCTCCCCTTCACGAACCAGGGGCACGATCAGCTGGCTGCGCCAGCCGCGTGCGCGCGCCATGTCGCGCAGCTGCGGGGTACCGCGGACATCAGTGTCGATATCGGTAATCTGGGTCGGGGCTGACGAACGCCCCACCTCGGCCACGACTGGCAATTGGTCCAGAGGAATTGGAAAAAAACGCCGAATCGCGTCATCCCCCTCTGGGTCAGTGCTGCTCATTGCGCCCAGCGACACCACGTCCCCGGTCACTCTAAGGACGTGCGCAGACAGTCCACCGACGAGTCTCAGGGCGCTTGCCACAATCGCATCCAGTACCGGTTGCACGTCGGATGGCGAACTGGCGATCACCTTGAGGATCTCGGCCGTGGCAGTCTGCCGCTCCAGCGCCTCCTTGGTCTCGTTGAACATGCGCGCGTTCTGGATTGCGATCACCGCCTGGTCGGCGAAGGTCTTGAGCAGGCTGAGTTCCTTGTCACTGAACGCCGCGTTGACCGCGCGCGTCACCGAGATCATGCCGACGCCGCGCCCTTCCCAAAGCATGGGCGTGTTGACTACGGAGAAGTTACCTATCAACCGGCCGATCTCGCGCACGCTTTCCGCCACATCAGCACCATTGATCACATCGGGGTAGTAGATCTGCTTGCGCCCCGCGATGACGATGGCGGCAGAGGTCTGCTCTATCGGCCTCGGATACATCGCCCTCATCTGATCGCCGCCGGCGCCTCGCGATGCTCCCAGGTGCAACAGCCCGTCGCCTGGTGCCAGCCAAATCGCCACACGCAGGCAAGCGAACAGCCGCTCGGTAATGTCGAGAATACGCTCGAACACCGGTGCGGTGTCGGCCACCGAACTGCTGATCACCTGCAGCACTTCAGCGGTGGCGGTCTGGTGCTCGAGCGCCTCCTTGGTCGTGTTGAACAGCCGCACGTTCTCGATCGCAATCACCGATTGGTCGGCGAAGGTTCTCATCAGTTCGACCAGATGCTCCGTAAACGCTCCGGGTTCGCGGCGTGTCACATGGATGTTTCCGATCACTTCCCCTTCGCGAACCAGAGGAACGATCAGGATGCTGCGATAGCCTCGTGCGCGCGCGAGGTCCCGGGCCCGCGTGGTAAAGCGGACATCAGTTTCGCTTTCGGTGTCGTCGATCTGCGCCGGTGCGGCCGTACGCACCGCCTCGGCCACCAGCGGCGATTGGTCCAGCCGAACCGGATAGAAGCTGCGAAGCACGACGTCGCCCTCTGGGTCAGTGCTGCTGATCGCGCCCAGCGACAACACTTCCCCGGTGATTCTGGTGACGACCGCAGAACGTCCACCAACGAGCTTCAAGGCGCTTGCCACAATTGCATCGAGCACCGGTTGCACGTCGGATGGCGAACTCGCGATCACCTTGAGAATCTCGGCCGTCGCAGTCTGGCGTTCCAGCGCCTGCCTGGTCTCGTTGAACAGCCGCACATTCTCCACCGCGATCACCGCCTGGCCGGCGAACATCTTCAAGATGCCGATCTTGTGCTCGTCGATCGTGCCGGCCACGGCGCGATTGACGATGATGGTGCCGATCAAGGCACCCTTGCGCATCATCGGCACCACCGTGCTGCTCCGCACGCCGCGCACCCGCATGGCTGCGCGAACGCGCTCGGGTACCCGCTCGTCGTTCAGGCTGTCGGCGGTGACGGCGCATTCTCCGGCCCGCAACGCGGCGCCGAACCATTCGTCATCAAGGCGCGTGGGAAATAGCTTTGCCAGCGCCTCGGTGCCCGCGGCATCGGTCACGCTGTGTGCGGCCAGATGCAGGCTGTCACCTTCCAGCCGCGTGACGTTTCCAGTCGTGCCATCAATCAGCCGGATTGATGCAGCGACGATTGCTTCGAACACCGGCGTCACGTCGGTGGGCGACTCGCTGATTACGCGCAGGATCTCGGCGGTCGCGGTCTGCCGCTCCAGCGCTTCTTTGGTCTCGTTGAACATCCGCGCATTCTGGATCGCGATCACCGCCTGGTCGGCGAAGGTCTGCAGCAGTTCGAGCTGATGCGCACTGAACTCTCCCGGCTCCCGGCGGGTGACGCTGATGGTGCCGGTGGCCACGCCCTCCTGCAGCATCGGCACGATCAGGATGCCTCTGAAGCCGCGCAGGCGCGCCACGTCGCGCAAGGCCGCCGCCGATTCCGGCAGCGCTTCGGTATCGGCGACCGACACCGGCCTTGCAGTACGCGCCGCCTTGGAGTGCGACACCGGCATCGGGAAGGCGTGCTTCAGCGCCTCGTTGCCGGCCTCGTCGGTGCTCGAGAGCGCCACCAGATGCAGCTCGTCGCCAACGACGCGGGCGACCGCAGTCGAGAATCCGCCGAGCAGGCGATAGGCGCTCTTGGCGATCGCGTCGAACACCGGCTGCACATCCGACGGCGAACCAGCGATCACCTTCAGGATCTCCGCAGTCGCGATCTGCCGCTCGAGCGCCTCCTGCGTTTGGTTGAACATCCGCGCGTTCTGGATCGCAATCACCGCCTGATCGGCGAAGGTTTTGAGCAGATCAAACTCCTTCTGCTCGAACGGCCGCGGCGGCTGGCGCACCACGTGAATCGTGCCAATGCCCTTGCCCTCCCACATCATCGGGGTGATCAGCATCGAGAAATTGCCAATCTCACGGCCGCTCTGGCGCATGGCTTCGGGCACCTTGGGCCCGTTCACCATGTCCGGGTAGTGGATCACCTGCTTCTTGCGGATCGGATAGGACTGGTAGGAGG
>JAYSPJ010000498.1:0-1655 GCA_043722155.1 Bradyrhizobium sp. | reverse complement strand
CCCAGAAAACAAATCCGGCCAAGCGCCCGTATTGGATGCGCTGATCATTGGCGCCGGTTTTAGCGGCCTCTATCAACTGCTCTGCCTGCGCGATCGACTGGGCCTTTCAGTCCAGGCGCTGGAGGCCGGCGCAGGCGTTGGCGGCACCTGGTATTGGAACCGCTACCCCGGTGCGCGCTGCGATTCCGAAAGCCATTCCTACTGTTATTCCTTCTCCGATGAACTCATGCGCGAGTGGGAATGGTCGGAGCGCTATCCCGGACCGCCCGAGATCCTGCGTTATCTTAACTTTGTCGCTGATCGCTTCGATCTCAAGCGCGACATCCGCTTCAATACCCGCGTGACCGCCGCGCACTATGATGCCGTCGAGAATGTTTGGCGCGTGCGCACCGAGGCGGGCGAACACCTGACGACACGGTTTTTGATCACCGCCGTCGGCTGCTTATCCATGGCCAATATTCCGAACATCCCCGGCCTTGAGACTTTCCAGGGAGACTGGTACCACACCGGGCAGTGGCCCCATGAAGGGGTCGATTTTACCGGCAAGCGGGTCGGGCAGGTCGGCACCGGCTCCACTGGCATCCAGGCTGCGCCAGTGATCGCCGAAACCGCCGCCCATCTGACGGTCTTTCAGCGCACCGCCACCTACAGTGTGCCGGCACGCAATGCCCCCTTAACCGAAGAATTCAGACGTTACGTTAAAGCGAACACCGGGGACATACGAACGCTAATGCACGCGACGACCAATGGCCATCCCTTCGCCATTTCCGAGCGCTCGGCGTTGCAGACCTCGCCCGAGGAACGCCAGGCCATTTATGAAGCGGCCTGGGAAAAAGGCGGCCTGCAATTTCGTGCGACCTTCCGCGATTTATTAGCCGACAAAGCGGCGAACGACACGGCGGCCGCGTTCCTCTGCGACAAGATTCGTCAGATCGTGAAGGATCCCGCAACAGCGAAAAAGCTGGCCGATATCGATCACCCTTATGCGGCAAAGCGCCCGCCGATCGACACCGACTATTTTGAGACATTCAACCGCGACAACGTCGCGCTGGTTGATATCAAAGCCACGCCCATCGAGGAAATCACGCCGCGAGGCATTCGCACGCGGGATGCTGAATACCCGTTGGACATCATCGTTTTTGCCACCGGATTTGATGCCATGACCGGCACCTTACTGCAAATGGATATTCGCGGGCGCGATGGAATGCCGCTGGCGCAAGCATGGGCAGCCGGTCCGCGCAACTATCTTGGCCTACAGGTCGCGGGCTTCCCGAATCTGTTTACCGTGACTGGGCCCGGTAGCCCATCGGTGCTGTGCAACATGCCCGTCGCGATCGAACAACACGTAGAGTGGATCACCGACTGCATTGCCCATATGCGTCAACAGGGACTGACGCGCATTGAGACCCAAGACGAGGCGATGGATTCATGGGTAGCCGAGGTGAACGCAGCCGCGGACGCGACGCTGCTAACGCATGCCAAGCATTCCTGGTATTTTGGCGCGAATGTGCCCGGCAAGCCGCGCGTGTTTATGCCTTACGCCGGCGGAATGGCGCATTACCGAAAGATTTGCGCCGATGTCGCCGCGAGGAACTATGAGGGCTTCGTCCTGAGCACCTAAATCGAATTTCGGCAGGTTGGTTGCCGCAACATCC
>JAYSPJ010000497.1:0-8873 GCA_043722155.1 Bradyrhizobium sp. | reverse complement strand
GCCAGCAGAACCTGCCCGTCGTCCTGCTCCATGCGGACCAGGCATTCGTAGAACGCGGCATCGCGCGAGCGCGCCTCGACCACCGGCTCGAACGCCATCACGATCCGGCGCTCGTTGAGTGCGGTGACGATCTCGTCGGTGACGCGGATATTGACGCGCCGCTGGGCGTCGCGCTCGACATTCGGGCGCCACAGCGAAAACGACCCGGCGCGGCGGCGCTTCGCCATGTCGAGCGTCTCATGGGCGCGGTTGACCGCCTCGTCGGCGTTGCGCGCATAGCGCGGCACGCCGACGGCGCCGATCGACGCGGTGACCGAGACCGGGCCGGATCGGGTCGGCACCACCTCGTCGCGAATGCCTGTCAGAAACCGCTCGGCGGCGACATTCATGTCGTCGACCGTGCAGTTCTTCAGGATCAGCCCGAATTTGTTGCCGGAGAACCGGCCGAGCACGTCGCCGCCGCGCAGCCGCGCGCGAATGCGCTTGCCCACTTCCAAAATCACCGCGTCCGCGACGTCGAAGCCGAAGGCATCGTTGATGCGCGCCAGATGATCGATGCCGATCAGCATGAAAGCGCAGGACGAGCGGAAGCGCGAGGCTTCCTCGATGGCCTCGGCCAGCGATCCGACCAGATGGGTGCGGTTGAGTTCGCCGGTCAGCGGGTCGTTCCGCGACAGTTTCAGGAGTTGCTCGTCGCGGGCGTGGCGTTCGTTGTTGACGCGGACGATGCCGTGGGCGCGCGCCGGCCTGCCGTCGGCGCCGGCGAACCAGCAGCCGGTCTCCTCGATCCAGAGTACCGGCGCCGAGGTGCTGGTCCGCACCCCATATTCAATCCGGTAGGGCACGCCGTCGCCGCCGCGCGCCGGCGAGGTATGGCCGAGCGCATCCGCACGGACCCCGCGCGCCGGCTCGATCAGTTTCGAGAACTCGGTGCCGCTGGCCAGCGACTCTGCCGGAATATCCGGAAAAACCGCGCTGAGATGATCGCTCCAGACCATCGCGTCGGTGGCGATATCCCACACGAACGCCGCCTGGCCGAGCGAAGCGAGGATCGTCGAAGCTGTCGGAAGAGCGGAAGTCACAATCGCCTCGTTTCGGGACATGGCCGGGTGATTCTCAGCCTTTTCCAGGATAGTGCCTCTTTTGCTCCCGACCAGCGCGCATTCGCAAGAATGGATACGGTTTTGCGATCAGAATACGGGCAAATCATTAAAGGAGAGAAAGCAGAGCGTTTTCCCGCGGCAAACCGCCTGCAATTCGCCGGAAAATGCTCTGCGTACAGTCGATCAATCATCCGGAAACCACGTTGCGCGGCTGCCGGGAACAAAGCGGCGCGAACCGGCATGGACCTTGCGAAGAAGAAATCGGAAAGGGCGTCACGTCCCAAAATGTGACAGTTCAGCCGGATTTCGATTTGCAATGTCAGGCAGCAGTCGACCACAGCAAGCGGTAGAGGACGGCGGAGTTGGCGACGCCAGGCCGGCCTGCGTTGCGCTGGTGCCGATGGCGCAGCCGACGGAATGGACAAGGACGGCCAGCCAGCAGCCCCCGCGACCCGCCTCGACCTTTGTCACCCAATTGCTCGCAACCGCCGAGCACGCCCCGCAAACCCGCAGCCTGCGGCGGGCCACCGCTGCCGACGCGCAGACCGCTTACAGCGCCAACCGGCACCAGGCCCGCGTTGCAGGCATCCGAACCCGGCAAATCATCTGAACTGAAGTTAGCGCGGCTTATCCGGCGAAGGGGGCGAACCATCGCCCGGCTGCAAACCGGGGGACGGCACCTCCGGCGATGGGGCGGTCGGCGTGACCTCGGGATGCACGATTGTCGGCTCCACGCGATCCAGCGGCACGGCTTCGGCTGCGGGCGCCGGCTCGAACCGGGATTCGGGCGCAGCCGTCTCGGCTTTCCGCTTATCCCGCCGCGAGACCGCAGGAGCCGACGCAGCCAGCGCTCCACGCCGCGTCCGCAGCGCAATGCCCGACAGGAAATCCACCAGCGCGAGCAGCGTCAGCAGGAAAAAGGTCGGGGTGCCGAATTGCGGGAGCAACACGAATTCCGCGCCCGCGCCACAGAACACCAACAGCGAAAGCAGATGGTCCGTGAGGTACTTCGCGCCAGGGCGCGCGCCCTTGATGACATCGCAAAGCAACAGCAGGATACCGAGCGCAAGAAGGACATCGCTCAGCGCCACCGGCCAGCCAGTGCCAGACGGCAGCGGCAATGTGACGAGCGGCGCGGCGAACGACACGTCGCGCATCAGGAAGGCGATAATATTGTAGATTGCCAGCGGAATCAGAAGAAGCGGAAAACCGATCATCGGCGGCGAGGCCTTCTTTTCAAGCAAGAGAAACAAGGTTCTTGCAGGCGGACCGCTCGGTCCGCCCGCCGGAAACCATCTTATCTCATGCGTTGGCCAAATTCAGGCGCGCACGGCCGATCGGCCTGCCGCCTGCCGCCCCGGTCAGGATTCCTTCTTGGCCTTCAGAACCTGGCGGCCCTTGTACATGCCGGTCTTCAGATCGAGGTGGTGCGGACGGCGCAATTCGCCGGAATCCTTGTCCTCGGCATAGGTCGGCTTCTTGAGCGCGTCCGCCGAGCGGCGCATGCCACGCCGCGAGGGCGATGTTTTTCTACGGGGAACGGCCATGTCGGTGTCCTCTAGGGGTGTTGTCGGAGGCATCGTCCATGACGGACGCCCGGCGCTGTCAAGCGCGAGCTGAAATGCCGATAAGGCCGCGCTTATAGAGGATGGGGGGACCCAAAGCTAGGTTCAAAATACGTCCAAATGGCTCAAAAAGCGCGATTTTCCCGCCAGCACCGCTGGAGCCCCTGGGCCTGCGCCCGGGCCATATAGGTTCCGGCCAGGCGGCGCACCCCGGGGCCGGGATTGCGGGCGCTGCGCCGGACGGGATTGGGCAGGATCGCCGCCAAAAGTGCGGCTTCCCGCGGCGACAGGGTGGAGGCGGAGCGGCCGAAGGCGTAAGTGGCCGCCGCTTCGGCGCCAAACTGGCCGGACGGACCGAGCTCGGCGATGTTGAGATAGATTTCCAGGACCCGCTGCTTGCCCAGCACCAGATCGATCCACATCGCCAGCGGTATCTCCAGGCCCTTGCGGACCACGCTGCGGCCCGGCCACAGGAACAGGTTCTTCGCCACCTGCTGGGTGATGGTCGAGCCGCCGCGCGTCACCTCGCCATCCTCCGCGTCGTCGATCACCTCGCGCAGCGCGTCCCAGTCGATGCCGTGGTGCGCGCAGAATTTGGCGTCCTCGGAGGCCACCACCGAACGCGGCAGGGCCGGCGAAATGGCGTCAAAATCGATCCATTGCCGCGACACCGGCGCGCCCGTCAGCCAGCGCCAGGCCATCAGCGTCGAGACCGGATGGCCGGCGCGATAGAACGGCGCCAGCAGATACGGCAGCAACAGCACCGCCAGCACGGTCAGCAGCAATGCGCGGATCGCTCGTCGCATCAGCCCTCGAGACCTTCGACGCTGACCAGGCGCGCCGAGCTGCATTCGTCGCGAATATGCTTGAGGCCCTGATACACTGGTCCGTTGTAAAAGGCTTCCCACGCCGCCACGGATGGAAACTCAAGGATGACCATGCGGCGCGGCGACCAATCGCCCTCGTAAACCTTGTGCGCGCCACCCCGGGCGACGTATCTCGCCCCGGCTGCCTGCAGCGCCGGTTTTACCTGGTTCATAAAATCCTGGTAGCGCGCGGAGTCACGGATCTCGACATCGAAAATGACATGGGCGGGCATCGGGAACTCCCTTTGGCCGAAATCCTACCATGGCTGCCACGATGCCGGAATTGACGAAGCCCCCGTCATAAAGGATGGTCCGGCCCGAACCGATCTGGAGCTATTCTTGATGACGACCGGCACTGCACCAACCGACTTTGCAAAACGACTGGATCAGACCGCGGAGGACACCGAGGCCCTGCTGGCGAAGCTATTGTCCGACGCGCTGCTGCCCGACGAAATCGCGCGGCCGAAACGGCTGATGGACGCCATGCGCTATTCCAGTCTCGGCGGCGGAAAACGCTTACGGCCGTTCCTGGTGGTCGAAAGTTCCGCCGTGTTCGGTGTGCCGCGCGCAGCGGCGCTGCTGGCCGGCGCCGCCCTCGAATGCATCCACTGCTACTCGCTGATCCATGACGACTTGCCTGCCATGGACAACAGCGACCTGCGCCGCGGAAGGCCCACGCTGCACAAGCGGACCGACGACGCCACCGCGATCCTGGCCGGCGACGGGCTGTTGACGCTGGCCTTCGACATCATCACCCGCGACGAGATTCACAACGACGCCACCGTGCGGCTGAAGCTGACCCGCACGCTGGCCCGCGCCTCGGGCATCGGCGGCATGGTCGGCGGCCAGATGCTCGACCTCGCCGGCGAAGGCCGGTTCGGCGACCGCGAGCCGGTCGACGTGGCGCGGCTGCAGCAGATGAAGACCGGCGCGCTGTTGCGCTATGGCTGTATCGCCGGCGCCATCCTCGGCCAGTCCTCGCCGGCGCAATACCAGGCGCTCGACGATTACGGCCGCGCGCTCGGCGAAGCGTTCCAGATCGCCGACGACCTGCTCGACGTCGAGGGTGATGCGGCCGCGCTCGGCAAGCAGACCGGACAGGACGCCGCACTGGGCAAGACCACCTTCGTCACCCAGCTCGGGATCGCCGGCGCCAAGCAGCGCGTGCGCGATCTGCTGGCCAAGGCCGACTCCGCGCTCTCGATCTTCGGCGCCAAAGGCGACGTGCTGCGCGCGGCGGCGCGGTTCGTTGCCGACCGCAAGAGCTGACGTGCCGGCGGCCAGGAAAGAGCTCGACGAGGTCGTTGCCCGGATAAGGAAGATGCCGGCGCCGGTCCGGGTGGTCTATACGCGGCCGCGCACCTTCGTCTCGATCGCGATCGGCATCATCACGTTCGTGCTGCTGCCGGACTCGCTTCGGCTGGTGACGCGGCTGCTGATCGGCTGGGACATCTTCGCTTCGCTCTATCTGGCACTCGCCTACGCCATGATGTTTCGCTGCGATCACAGCCATATCCGCCGCAATGCGGTGCTGGAGGATGATGGTCGCTTCCTGATTCTGCTGGTGACGGCGCTGGGCGCATTCGCCAGCATCGCCGCGATCGTGCTGGAGCTCGGCTCGTCGCATCGCGGCGCGTACGAATTGACGCTGGCGACGGTGACCATCGCGCTGTCCTGGGCGGCGGTGCATACGACGTTCGCGCTGCATTACGCCCATGATTATTACCGCGGCGCCAAGCCCGGCGGCCTGCAGTTTCCCAGCGGCGACAAGAACGACCATGCCGACTACTGGGACTTTGTATATTTCTCGTTCGTGATCGGGATGACGGCGCAGGTCTCCGACGTCGGCATCACCGACAAGATCATCCGCCGCACCGCTACTGTGCACGGCATCATCTCGTTTGTCTTCAACACCGCGCTGGTCGCGCTGATGGTCAATATCGCGGCGAGTGCGATCTGAGCCATGGGCCCCGCTTTGCAGCGGCCTATGTTGATTTCTGCCTTGTAGAGCTGGGGCTCCGGCGTGTTCGATAACACGCAGCTGTGGTTATGGGCACACTCCCGACATGATGGAGCTGTAGGAGTTGCAACCCCTTTCACGTTCGATGCCGGTGAGCGGCTGGCCTTTAGATCCCAGCCCTGCACCAGTCGGTGTCTGAGAACGCCCGGCAATAGCTTGTTTTGCTTGCGGAACTTGCCTTGCTTCCGGTCTGTCGCGCCTGGCAACCGGCTGCCTCTCGCGGCGCTTCTCGCATTCATTGTCGTCGTTGAGGAACGAACCCGCCGCGCAGGTGATCCTGCTGCAGCTGTTGCCGTCAGCCTTGAAACCGTGCTCGCAGACCAGCGGGCAGACCCGCGACGATTTCAGCTTGATCGTGTCAAGCGCATCGAGTCCAGCGAGCTTGACGTCGAGCCTGGTTCCGGCATGCCGGTTGAACAGCGCCATCGAGCGCTGCGACGCCGCGTTCCATTGGCCGTCGGCAGACGCGGTGAGGCAGCCGACGCGGCGCAGTTCGCTCTGCACTGCTTTCGTGATGTCGATCTGCGGCGCACCTGCCGTCAGCGCGGCAAGGTTGGGGCCCTTCTCGCCTTGGGGCCTCTCAGCCCTCGACGGCCCCCTGCTCGCGTCCGCATTGCCGGCACCAGCCTTGGCCTCGGCGGCCTTGTCGATCACCTGGGCTTCAGCGGCGGCACGTTTCTGTTCCGCAGCCGCGGCTTGATCCCGGGCGACCTGCGTGGCCTTCTCGGCGGCGATACGGGCCTGCTCCGCGGCTTTCGCGTCGGCGTCAGCCTTGGCCTGCTGCACCTTTTGCGCGCCCTCGGCAACCAGCCGTGCCCGCTCCTGTTCGGCCAGCCGCGCCTTTTCGGTGGCAATGACCCGGGCTTCCTCGGCGGCAAGCTTCTCGACCTGAAGCCTGGCAAGGCTCGCATAGAAGCCATCCGGATATTGCGCGAGGAAAGCGTTCAGCGCGCTCTTGTTGCCAATCTGCAGCGCCAGTTCATAGTCACGGCGGGCTTCGGCCTGGGGACTGAGTGCAGGCGACGCCGCCCTGGCGGGCGCCGGCACCAGCGGCACGTCTTCACCGCCGAGCGAACCATAGACAAACGGCTCCTGCCGGTTGCCGGTGGTCTTCAGGACGTCGTCGCGGACGAAACCGAACGCACGGCGCACATCGAGCCCCGGCGTCGTCAGATGCTTCGACAGCGCCACCGTGAACGGGCTGTTCTTGCCGTCGCCGTCCGCCGCGGTCGATCCGGCCTTGGCCGAATAGGCGATCAGCACGTTCGGGCTGGTCGGCTCGACCTTGGCCAGCCCCTGCCCGATCGCGCGGGACGCGACGGTCCGCTTCATGTTCTTCGAGAACGGATTGTCGCGGCAGGCATCGAGGATCACCAGCCGCAGCTTCTTGGCGGGTTCAATCGCCAGCAGCACGCGGTCCAGCGACAGGGCTTCGTCGTAGACGTCGGTATCGCGTTCCAGCTTCGCATCCACCGGAATCAGATAATTCGCACCGTCCACCTCGATGCCGTGACCGGCGTAATAGACCACGGCGATATCGGCATCGCGGGCGCGGTCGGCAAAATCGCGCAGCGTACGGCGCGTTTCCGCCGCCGGCAGATCCTGGCGCGATTCGACGACGTCGAAGCCGGCGTTCTTGAGGGTCGCGGCGATCACGGCGCCGTCATTGACCGGGTTCGGCAGCTTCGCGACGTTCTGGTACGCCGCATTGCCGAGCACCAGTGCCACGCGCTTCTCGGCCCATGCCGGCTGGCACACCAGCAACAGCGCCGCAGCAGCGAGGAAAAACTGGCGCAATCCTGGGAATCCGGGCGATTTGATCATGACGCTTCTCATACGGTAGCCGTTATTAGCACTGGAGCCTGCCTAGCAGAAGCCTGCGGCTGATCTTGTGAGCCAGATCACGCTCGAAGGCCGGTGTGATCGGGGGCCTCCGTCGCCAAGGAACCGTCAAGAAATCGTCAAGTCGCAGACAAGAGCTGGAACTCCTCGTCATTAGTGCCGCCAGAGCGCCATCGGTTCGCGCCTTCTCGATCACGTTTTTGCGTCGCAGGACGCAATACCTCGGCGCAATCCGCCATTTACACGGTTCAACGACGCTAACCGGCCGTGCGCTCGACGTGTACCCACCGGCTGCTGACACCGACGGGATCGCCGCTGGCTTTCACCTCGACCTTATATTGCTCAATCTCCGCTTCGTTCACGTCAGCATCGCTCATGGCGTAGCTCACCCGGCGCAGGATCGGCCAAAGTTGATCGCCCAACTCCGTCAAATCAACTTTGATATGCGGATATCTGGATTGCCCCGCGGCCTGTCTTGTAAACATCGCCTCGAACAATTGCTTCGAACGTCGCAGCCCATCGCCCGTCAATGCCAGCGAGCTCGACTCGCTGGCCGGATCATCGATCATTCCTTTTTGGTGCAGCCGGCCCAATGTATCCGAATCGAAGCCCTTCCCAGCCCGGCCTTGATCCTGGAGGGTAAGTTGGAGCAAGGCCAAAACTGCGTCGTCGATCCGGTCGGTGTCGATCGCCATCGCGGTATATCTCCCGTAAGAAAGCAACTCCACGATCTTACCCGGAACGCAGGCGTCTTGCCACGTTCTCCGGCAGCAATACCTTCATTCGATTTTTCCGAACACGTCACGGGCTTCTGCGTCGCGCATGATGGAAGTCATCCGTAGCGCAAACAATGTATTCGTGGCTTAATCCAAACCAGACAGACTTTACTCGAGGGAGCCCCAACCGTGAGCCATGACCGTTCCACCGTCGAAGCCGTCGTCCAGCATTATTTCGATGGTCTTTACGAAGGCAGCGCCGAGAAGCTTGGCGAGATTTTCCACCCTTCCGCCGACCTGCGCTGGCTGGAAAAGGGCGCGCTGCAGATCCTCACCGTGCCGGACTGGCTCGACCGCGTCAGCAAGCGGCCGTCCGCCAAGGCGGAGGGCAAGCCGCGCGAGGATTTTGTCGTGACGATCGACCGCTCCGACGATTCCACCGCCTTCATCAAGGTGCGCTGCCAGCTGCCGCCGCGCTATTTCACCGACTATCTGGTGGCGATGAAACTTGCCGACGGCTGGCAGATCGTCTCGAAGTCCTATCGCTACGATCTGCGCGAATGAGGCGCGCCTAACCCCGCCGCGGCGGCCTGAGATATCTTTTCATTGCCGCGCGGGCGAAGTGCAGTTTGCCGATGTACCAGTTGGTGAACCGCACCTTCGGCGGACGCGGCCCCGTGACCCCCGGGTGCCGCAGATCGTTACCGACCGCGATATCCCAGGGTGTATCGATCGCCACCTTTGTCGCGCCGAAGAAGCGC
>JAYSPJ010000496.1:0-2009 GCA_043722155.1 Bradyrhizobium sp. | reverse complement strand
CTGGGCGCGGACCTTGGTCATCGCCTGCTGGATCTCGACCCCTGGGGTCGCGATGTTGGCCATCAGAGCGCGCGTAAACGGGCTGTTGGTGCCTTCCTTGCCGTCGAGCGCGGTTTGCCCGGGACCCGTTGCGAAGGCGATCAGGGTGCCTTCACCGGATTTCATTTCCGCAAGGCCGGTCTGCACCGACACGCTGCGGGTCGCGCCGGAATTCGCTTTGATCTTGGCGGCGAACGGATTGTCGCGGCAGGCATCGAGGAACACCAGCTTGACCTTGGCGTCGCCCATGGTCTGGTCGAGCGTCAGGTCGATGTTGATGGCGGCGCCGAGCTTGACGTCCATTTCCGATTTGATGTCGGCGTCGATCGGCAACAGATAGTTGACGCCGCCGATGGCGATGCCATGGCCGGCGTAGAAGAACACCGCGACGTCGGCGCCTTGCGCCTTCTTGCCGAACTCGAGCAGCCGCTCGGTCATTTTATCGCGGGTGAGGTTGGTGCCTTCGACCACCTCGAATCCCACATTGCGAAGCACGCCTGCCATCGACTTGGCATCGATCGCGGGGTTGGGGAGCGGCTGAACATTCTTGTAGGCGCCGTTGCCCACGACAAAGGCGACACGCCGGTCGGCCTTGGCCGAATGGGCGGTAAATGCCATGCAAATCAGGGAAAGAACGATGGTCAGATAGCGCATTTGAAATCCCCCGCTGGAATCGCGCGACATTGCGAGCAACGCATTGAACAGACTACACGAAAAAACCACGCTTCATGTCGAAAATCAGGCCGTTGTCCGAATTGGGCTGTCCGCGTCGCCGATAGATCACAGTAGTCAAGCGGCCGGCCGGCTTGCGTGATCCAAATCACATTCTGGCCCATATGGCCAAGAATCTGGCCAAGAAAACGGCAGTCCGATTCGTCGGTCAGGACCGAGCCCGTGCGGGGACCGGACCTGCGGCCTTCAGGTTCAACAGATTGCCGGCGAGGATCAGCGACGCGCCGAGTACGGTGAACATATCCAGCCGCTCCGAATAGATCAGCCAGCCGGCGGCGGCGGACAGCGGAACCCGAAGGAAATCCATCGGGATCACCACCGTCGCATCGGCATGCAGCATCGCGCGCGCCATGCAGTAATGGGAAAACGTGCCGCAGATCGCGATCACGACTGTCCAGCCCCAGGCCCAGGCCGACGGCCAGTTCCAGACATAGATCGAGGGAAAGAATCCCGCCACCGACTGCACCACCAGCATCCAGAAGATGATCGCCAGGGTATTTTCGGTGCGGGTCAGCGACTTCACCATGGCGATGGAGATGCCGAAACCGACCGCTGCGGCCAGCGCGATCAACTGCCCCGGATTGATCTCGCCGGTCGAGGGACGAACGATGACGATGACGCCGACGATCCCGAGCACGATCGCGGCGATCTTCCACACCGTCATGCGCTCGCCGAGAAAGGCCGCGGCCAGGATCGCGGTCCAGATCGGCATGGTGAATTCGATCGACACCACCTGGCCGAGCGGAATCAGGGTCAGCGCGAAGAACCAGCCGAGCTGGGCGCCATAGTGAATGAGATTGCGCGAGATATGCTGCAGCGGCCGCTGGGTCTTCATGAAGGCGAATCCGCCGTTCATCCGGATCAGCGGGTACAGCATGCAGAAGCCGAGGATCGAGCGCACCTCCATGATCTGAAAGACGTTCAGTTCACGCGTCGTCTCGCGGCCGGCCACCGCCACGATCAGCATCAAGGCGAGCCAACCGGCCATCCACAGCGCGGCCCTCGGTATGGAAGGTGTTCGGTCCATTTTAGGTGATTGCCAGGTTTAGGTGATTGCCAAGCCTGCCGCGCCGGGGCGCGGCGCATCGATAAGGAAAGGGCAGGCCGGTATCGTCGACCCCGGCACCATTTGCAACGCGCAAATATGCCGTGGCAGTGCTGCGTCGCGCCAAATTTCGGTGTGGGAGAGCCCGCGCGATCGGTGCTAAACCTGATCGTCATTCCGGGGCGATGCGAAG
>JAYSPJ010000495.1:0-15846 GCA_043722155.1 Bradyrhizobium sp. | reverse complement strand
GATTTTGCGGCCATGGCGCAGCAGGTCGAGCAACTCAAGGTCAGCATCGCCGAACTAAGGGTGAGCCAGCAGGCGATGGCCCGCGACGTCGCCAAAACGTCCGAGTCCAGGCCGGCTGAGATCAAACCTTCCGTACCGAATCCGCGGCCAAGGATATCGGCGGCGCCGCTGCGGTCAGCCGCAGCGCCCCCGCACAGGCCGCTGTCGGCCTATCCGTCCGCGCAGACCGCAGTCCCTGCACCGTTACCGCAAGCGGCTCCACCGCCCGCGTCAACGCTGCCCGCGCCGCCGTCACCGCAGGCAACAGCTCAGCCGCAGGACGAACCGATCGTGCGGCCGCCGATGCCGCTGCGCTAGCGCAGATCTCCTCAGGCACTGGAAAAGCACGGCCCGAACATTCCGCCCTTTCAGAGATCACCGAGATCAGGCGGCTCGAACCAGTTCATCAGCGACAGGCCGCCGTCGATCACGATCGCAGCCCCCGTGACGTAGGCCGACACCTTGTTCGAGAGCACCGCCAGCGCCAGCGGCGCGAGGTCCTGGGCTTGGCCGAGGCGGCCCAGCGGGATGTGCTTGGCCAGCGACGGATCGGCGACGAAGCCGCCGGCGGCGACGGCACCGGGCACCAGCGCGTTGACCCGGATTCCGTAGCGGCCCCATGTCCTCGCCAGTTCCTTCACCAGCATGGCGAGCGCCGCCTTGGAAGTGGAGTAGTGCGGCAGGTTGCGCGGCGTGCCCGCGTGAAGCGAGGTGAGGAACAGGAACGAGCCGGGCTGTTTGGCGGCGATCAGCGGACGCGCCAGTTCGCGCGCGAGGTGAAAGCCGGCATCGACGTTGACGGCGTGCATCTGCGCCCACGTCGCGTCGCTGACGGCCATCGCATGATCGGCCTCGCGCCGCGGCGGCGACGCGCTGTGAACAAAATGCGTCACCCGACCGACCGCAGACTGTGCATGCGCCAGCAGCGCATCGCATGCGGCGCGATCCGCGAGGTCGCCGACGAAGGGAACCGCCAGTTCCGGCCGCGGCGAAGTTTTGATCGCCGCCGCAACCGTATCCGGCTTGACATCGGCGAACACGGTTCGCACGCCCTCCCCGACCAAGGCTTGCGCGATGGCGCGGCCGATGCCGTTGCCCGCCCCCGTCACCAGAGCCGCCTCGCGCGCGGAGTCGAATGGAGTGTTCAAGAGGCTCATGTTATCAGGGGCTCCCAAGACATCGCGATGAAGATCTGCACGCTGGTTCGCGCGAAACCGCTCGCAGCAACCGCCAGCATAAGGCACAATTGCCTTCGGCTTCAACGCCGCCGACGACCATCGCTGCGCCTCTTTGCTGCCAGAGGTTGCGCAATGATATCGTCAGAGCTAGTCTTCCCTCCCAAATTGAGGAGCCGGCGATGCGCTACGGTTTTTTCACTGTGGGATTGATTGCCCTTGCGGCACCGGCGCATGCCGAGCCGCGCTCGGCCTATGTGACCATGGTCTTGCAGGCGTTCGCCGCCAAGGTGGAATGTCCCGGGACCGACGTGCTGCATCAGGATCTGGTGCGAAAAGCCCAGGAGATGAGCCTGCCGGACGAAACCACCGAGAAGGTTCGCAAGGCCATCGCCTACATGCACACCGGCGGAAAAATGGGCGAGCGCGGGGATGACGAGCTGATGGCGGAAGTCGCTGTGGCGACAAGGTCAATCGACCTCGACCAGCGACGCCTCGGCCTGACGACCTGGTGCGAGACCCAGAAGGCGCGGCTCGCCGGCTTCGTCCGCATGAAGAATTAGCTTCGGCTCGGCGCCGGTTACCCGCCTCGATCGGCGGATTAAGCCTTGTGGCCAATCCGACCGACCCAACTGCGCCACTGTCATCGCCGGATCCCCCCGCATGTGCGGGGGATGACGAGTCTTTGTAGGGTGAGCACGATGTGCTTCCCGCCATTGCGAGCGATGCGATCTGTTCGCCATAGTTCAACGAGCGAAAGCGGATGCGATCCATTCTTTCTTTGCGCGGCGCTTGCATGCCGTTCGAAAACGAAATCCAGTTCCTGATCAGGCCGCGCGGATCTTGCCCAGGAAATCGTCGACCTGGCCGCGCAACTGCTGGGTCTGCTCGCCCAGCATCTCCGCGGCGGTCTTGACGTTCTGCGCGGCTGCGCCGGCGGCATCGGCGCCGGCGCTGACGCCGAGGATGTTGTCGGACACGTTCTTGGTGCCCTGCGCCGCCTGCTGGGTGCTGCGGGTGATCTCCTGGGTCGCGGCGCCCTGCTCCTCGACGGCCGCGGCGATCACGGTTGCGACCTCGTTGACTTCACCGATGATGCCGCCGATCCCCTTGATCGCTTCGATCGCCTCCCTGGCGACCTTCTGCATATCGGCGATCTGCTCCGAAATATCGTCGGACGCCACCACCGCGAAGCCGCGCCCGGCCTCGCCGGCGCGGGCGGCTTCGATGGTTGCGTTCAGCGCCAGCAGGTTGGTTTGCGATGCGATGTCGTTGATCAGGCCGACCACTTCGCCGATCCGGCTGGCGGTCTTCGCCAGCCCCTGCACCGTGCTGTCGGTGGCCCGAGCCTGGCTGACGGCGCGGCCAGCGATCCCGGCGGCGCGCAAGGCCTGCCGCGAGATATCGTTGATCGATGCACTCAACTGCTCCGCGGCGGAAGCGACGCTTTGCACGTTCATCGACGCTTCGCCCGAGGCCTTGGCGGCGATCTGGACGCTGGCATTGATTTGCGTGGAAACCGTCGACATGCGCCTCAATATGGCGGCCAAGCGGGCCCGGCCATGCGGCCGAGCACCCCGTCCCGGGATCCCCGTAAATGTAACCCAACCTTAATTGGCTCCTGACTACGGTGCAGCAGCTTGAGTCTCCATCCCCCGTGATCGGCCCAAATCCCATGAAAATCGGTACCCTGCTGACTGCCGCCATCGTCTCCCTGTCCGCCGTCGGCGGCGGACTCGCGGTCTATGTCGCCGCCACCAAATACCAGACCATGGACAAGGTTTCAGTGGCCCAGCGCCGGCTGGAGATCGTCAGGGCGGTCGGCGACATTCCGCGCTATCTCAACCCCGAGCGCGGTTTTGCCACCAACATCCTGTTCGGACCGCCCGCGGTGGACCCGAAGATGCGGGCCGAACTCAACGACAAATACCGCAAACAGACCGACGCCGCCCGCGACAAGATGAATGCGATCCGCAAGACCTTATCCGGCGATCTCGACGATGGTGCCGCCGTGGCGAGCGGAATGGAAGCCCTGAATACGAAATTCGCAACACTTCGCGAGTCCATCGACAAGGCGATCGACGGTCCGGCCGAGGCCCGCCGCGATGCCGCCAAGAAGATCGTCGCCGACAACGCGTTGTTCAACAACGCGATCACCGCGCTGCTCGACGAGCAGGTCCGCAAAATGGCCGTACTCGACGGCGACGCCTACCGGCAGGCGGTCTACGCCAACATCGCCTGGAATCTGCGCGACGTCGGCGGCTTCAATGCCAGCCTGCACAAGAACCTGCTCGGCGCCAAGCGCGTCGCGACCGACGCCGAAAAGATGGACCTGAGCCGCGCCCAGGGCCGGGCCGACCAGATCCTGATGTCGCTGCAGGAGTTGCGCGGCAAGCCGGCGACCCCCGCCAACGTCGCCGCCGCGCTCGAGCGGATGAACGAATTCTATGTCGGGCGCTTCGGCCAGGAGCTGAAGATGATCAAGGACGGCGCGATCAGCGGCAAATTCGAGCACGACGCCGACGCCTTTTTCGTGGAGTCGCAAAAGGGCCTCGCCACGGTCATTGAGGTACGGGATGCCTTCTACGACAACGCCGAACACATCCTCGGCTCGGCCGGGTCTTCCGCGCGCTTCAGCTTCCTGATCGCACTCGCGGGGCTTATCGCGGTGGCGACCGCGAGCGTCGGCCTCGTGATCATGGTCCGCCGCCGCGTCTGTCAGCCGATCGTCGATCTCACCGCGACGATGTCGCAGCTCGCCAGCGGTGACGTCTCCGGCGTCATTCCCGGCGCCGACCGCAGCGACGAGATCGGCGCGATGGCTGCTGCCGTCGGGGTATTCAAGCACAACAAGATCGAGGCCGATCGCCTCAGCGCCGAGCAGGAAGCCGAAAACGAGGTCAAGATGCGGCGCGCCCACGTGCTCGACGATCTCACTCGCGCCTTCGAAGCCAAGGTGACCGAACTGGTCGGCGGGCTGTCCACGGCCTCCGCCACGATGGAAACGACCGCGCAGTCGATGTCGTCGACCGCGTCGGCCACCAACCGTCAGGCCGGAGTCGTGGCCGCCGCCTCCGAACAGACCTCCACCAACGTGCAGACGGTCGCCAGCGCCACCGAAGAGCTGACCTCCTCGATCTCGGAGATCGGACGTCAGGTCACCCAATCCACCGAGATCGCGGCGCGCGCTGTCGAGAACGCCCGCCGCAGCGGCGATACCGCGCGCTCGCTGGCCGAAGGCGCGCAGAAGATCGGCGATGTCGTGACGCTGATCCAGAGCATCGCAGCCCAGACCAACCTCTTGGCGCTGAACGCGACCATCGAAGCCGCACGCGCCGGCGAGGCCGGGCGCGGCTTCGCAGTAGTGGCCTCCGAGGTCAAATCGCTGGCCGGCCAGACCGCCAAGGCCACCACCGAAATATCCGAACAGATCGCCGCGATTCAGGCGGCAAGCGACGAAACCGTATTGGCGATCAAGACCGTGGTCGATGTCATCACCGAGATCGATCAGATCGGCGTCGCGATTGCTTCCGCCATCGAGGAGCAAGGCTCGGCGACCAGGGAAATCTCGCGCAGCGTTCAGGAAGCCGCGCGCGGCACCCAGGAAGTGAACGCGAATATTTCAGGCGTCCAGCGTGCCGCCGATGACACCGGCTCGGCCGCCAATCAGGTGCTCGGCGCCGCCGAACAGTTGTCGTCTCAATCGAGGGATCTGGCCGGACAGGTCAACCGCTTCCTCTCCGAGGTCCGCGCGGCCTAAGTCAGGGGCCACAGCGCAGGCGCCCAGGCAGCACTATCGAATCCGAGTTTCGACAAATAGCGCCGCCGGAGAAACCGGTACGTCAAACATTAGAGCGCAGGGCCGGCGCCTTCCAACCCGCCCAGCGTCTGGCGCTCACGGCCTGCCGCGCGGAGGAAACACCTGATTGCTGAAGGACGACGCCTCAGGCACCCGCATCACGATGAAGCCGTGCTTGATCGACTGGTGGCAGGCGTTGCACCCCTCGGTGAGTTCGCCGAATGTCCTGGCAAAGCGCCTGCTGTCTCCGGCCGCGATGGCATCACCGACCGCCTCCAGCGGCTTGACCATCGTGGTAACGTTGTCGACGGGAAGGTCGCCGTAGAGCAAGGCGGCTTCCACCAGACTGGCCTTGAGCAGGCGAAGTTCGTAGTTGGCGAGCTCCCAGTTGCGGGTTTTTCCGGCGAACCACAGTTTCATGTGCCGCACCTGCGCCGCGTTCATGATGTCGCCGAGCCGCGGGACGTATTGCTCATTTGCCAGCGGCCTTGCCCCGGATTGGGCGCCGGCAGCCAGCGGGAATGCGCAAACCAGGAGAACTCCGATCCATCCGCGTAGTTTCATTCGATGCTCCAACCGTCTCTGCTAATTCAAACTTATATCGTTTCGCTGTGTGCGCTCTATTGATATCCCTCAAGGCGTCCGCGCGGCTGGCCAAGGATCCGGCAAGACCGCCGAATCGATGGGGGGACTTCGTGCAAGCTTTTTTCCTGTATGTGCTCGCGCTTGGCGCCGGCGTCAGCGTGGCCGTGCAGCAGGTGCTGAACGGCGGCTTGCGCACCGCCCTGGGTTCACCCGCATGGGCGGGCTTCGTCAGCTATGTCGGCGGCCTGTTGACGATGATCGTCGTGCTGTTCGCGCTCGGCGAGCGCCTGCCCTCGTGGAAAGTTGTTGCCAACACGCCGTGGTGGGCCTGGTCGGGCGGCGTGCTGGGGGGCGTGTTCATCCTGCTGATGATCCTGTTGCTGCCCTCGCTCGGCGCGGCAACCCTGATTGCGCTGGTGGTCGCAGGCCAGATGGCCGCAGCGATCACGCTGGACCATTTCGGCGTGTTCGGACTGGCGTCGCATCCGGTCAGCATTTCACGACTCGCTGGCGCGGCGCTCCTGATCGCCGGCGTGATCCTGATCAAGGACTGACGCAGCCTGTGCAACACCGCAGGCTGGACTGTCTTGGGCTAGAAGCAGAGATTGGTGACGACGTTGCCGCGCTTGTCCTTGATCACGTAGGGACAACGCAGGCGTTCCAGCGCCGCCTTGGCATCGGCATCACCGAGTGCGGCGGCCCGTTCATAATAGGCTTTGGCAGCGTCGGAATCCTTCGGACCGCCGCGCCCGCCTTGGGCGAATGCGCCCATTCGCTCCAGCGCGCCCGAATGATTTTGTGCCGCCGCCTTCTCGAACAGCGCGCGGGCCGCGGCATCGTCTTTTGTACCGCCGGTGCCCTCCGCCATCATCAGCCCGAGCTGATACTGCGATTCCGCATTGGTCTCGGCGGCCCTGGCCAGCAGCTGCCTCGCCCTTGCGGGATCCGACGACGCTCCGCCCTCGCCGCCGAGCGCGGCGAGATTGGTGACGCCGCGCGGATTGCCCGCTTCCGCCGCGCGCTCGAACAGCTTGCGTGCCTGGGCTTCGTCCCTCGCGACGCCAGCGCCGGTTCCATAGAGCACGCCGAGTTCGACCATCGCCGAGCTCGAGCCCTTGTCGACCGCCTTGCGCCACGCGGCGATCGCTTCCGGCATTTGCCGGTTGGCGGCGTAGGCGCGACCGAGCTGGTACAGCGCGCGCCGCGACGCGCCGGAGGCTACCTTACAAAACTTGATCGCGGTCGCGAGGTCGGACGGCGCGACGTCGATCACCCCCTTGACGTCGGCCGGCTTGTCCGGATCGGCGGGGTCGGCGGCAAGCCGGTCGCACAACACGAGGTCGGCGGATTGCGCGCGGGCCAGCGTCGGCGCCAGCGCCATTGAAATCGTCAGGACAACGACGCGGCCTGTCGTCGCCAAAGAAAGCGTGTGAAATCGTTTGGTCATGACGCACACAGGTTGCTTCGAAGCGCCGGCAAATTCAAGGCTCCAGCCCGGATTCGCGCAGCGCCGGAGCCGCTTCGGGCGAGGCCAGGAACTTCAAGAGCCGGTCGGATGGCGCCACGTTGTCCGACGCCGCCAAACGGCCGGCTGAAAACACCGCCGGGCTTTGCATCTCGCGCGGGATCGATCCGACGACCTCGACACCCCCGACCAGCTTTAATTCGCTGATCTGCTGTACCGCGAGGTCTGCTTCGTCCGACACCAGCAATTCCCCGGTGAAGCCTTGCGGAATGATTTTCGCGCGGGCGTTGATGTCGGCTGCGATACCCATTCGCTCGATCAGTTGCGCGAAGAAAATACCGCTGGCGCCGAGGCGCGAATAGGCGACCGACCGGGCACCGAGCAGCGTCGCCCGCAGCGCCGCCTCCGTCGCGATATCGGGATGATCAGCGCCGGCTTTCACCGCGATCCCGACAAAGGAACGGGCCAGATCGGCGCAGCTGTCCGCTGCCACTGTCCCTTTCGCCGCAAGATCGTCGAGCGCCTCCTTGGTCAGGATCACGACGTCGGCGCCCTCGCCGCCGCGCAGCCGTTCCAGCAGCGCCAGCGTCGGCGCAAAATCGGCATCGATGCGCGCGCCGCCTTCCGCTTCAAAGCGTGCGGCAAGGTTGCCAACCGCGCCCTTCAGGGCCAGCGTCGAGAGAATCCGGACCACGTTTGCCATTGACCTACGCCGGCCGCATCAGCTTGAGCACCGCGGTCAATCGAAGGCTGCGTTTGCCCGCCAGCGCTGTCGCCTCCAGCAGCGCGCCGCAATCGTCGCAGGTGCCGGCAAAGCCGATGCCGACCTCATGACCGCCGAAGATCGGATGCTCGCTCTTGGCCGACGTGTGTTCCTGATTGAGGATCTCGCCTTTCCAGCGGCCGTCCGCCGAAGTGTAGGTGCCGAGATAATAGAAGAATGCATCGCCGCCGAGAATGCGGCCGTCATGCAGCAGCATCACGCCGGTCAGGCCGCCATCGACGCCGTCGAGCATCCTGATGTGAACGGAATAAAGCCCGTTGACGATGCCGCCCTCGCCGACCGCATCCATGGGCGCCACGATCTCGTCGGCGATCGGGGGCATGACCGAACGGAACACCGCGCCCGGCAGCTGCGGCGAGCCGCCCTCGAAATGATAGACATCGCCGATCGCACTGCCGCGAACGTCGATCATGGCAATGTAGGAGCCCGACAGCGACTGGTAGTTGGGATCTTCGTTGTGGCGGTGGCTGGTGATCTCCGAGGTGACGACGCCGTCGGCCTCGCTATAGGTACCGTAATGCGCGAACGCCGAATTGCCGCCGAGCATGCTACCGCCGTTGGCATACATCACACAGCGCCCGACCGCGTCATCGACCTGGAACCTGACCTTGTAAAAACCCTCCAGCAAAAACCCACGTCCCCCCAACCGCCCGCAATGCAATCCAGCTATCTAGCGTGGTTCGCACGGCGGGGAAACGGATTTAAGGCAGACGCATAAATGCAATGATCCGCCAAAGCAGCTCAGGCGCTTTGGCGGATCAGGTTGCGGCCCGGACGCCCCCGGGTCCAGGCCGTGCCGTCAGCTTAGGCCGCCGCCGATTTGGCGGAGGTGGCCACCGACGCAATGGTCTTCAGGATTCGGGATGCGATCTGGTAGGGGTCGCCTTGCGAGTTCGGGCGGCGGTCTTCCAGATAGCCCTTGTAGCCGTTATTGGCGAAGCTGTGCGGGACGCGGATCGAAGCGCCGCGGTCCGCGATGCCATAGCTGAACTGATGGATCGACGCGGTCTCGTGCTTGCCCGTCAGCCGCAGATGGTTATCGGGCCCGTAGACCTCGATATGCTCTGCCCTGGCCGACTCGAATGCCGCCATCAGCTTCTCGAAATACTCCTTGCCGCCGACTTCGCGCATGAAGGTGGTGGAGAAGTTGGCGTGCATGCCGGAGCCGTTCCAGTCGGTGTCGCCGAGCGGCTTGCAGTGATACTCGATGTCGATGCCGTACGTCTCGGTCAGCCGCTGCATCAGATAGCGGGCCATCCACATTTCGTCAGCAGCCTTCCGGGAGCCCTTGCCGAAGATCTGGAATTCCCACTGGCCCTTCGCGACTTCGGCGTTGATGCCTTCGTGGTTGATACCGGCGGCGAGGCAGAGATCGAGATGCTTCTCGACGATCTCGCGGGCGACATCGCCGACGTTCGAGTAGCCGACGCCGGTGTAATACGGACCCTGCGGCGCGGGGTAGCCGTCGTTGGGAAATCCGAGCGGGCGGCCATTCTTGTAGAAGAAGTATTCCTGCTCGAAGCCGAACCAGGCGCCTTCGTCGTCGAGAATGGTAGCGCGCTTGTTCGTGGCATGCGGGGTCTTGCCGTCGGGCATCATGACTTCGCACATCACCAGCGCGCCGTTGATACGCGCGGCATCCGGATAGATGGCGACCGGCTTGAGTACGCAATCCGAGCTATGGCCTTCGGCCTGCAGGGTCGAACTGCCGTCGAAGCCCCACAGCGGAAGCTGCTCCAGGGTCGGAAACGAATCGAATTCCTTGATTTGGGTTTTGCCGCGCAGATTCGGCGTCGGCGTATATCCGTCGAGCCAGATATACTCAAGCTTGTACTTTGTCATTCAGCTCTCTCATGTTGATGATGCGAAAGGTGGGAAACCGAGACCCTATTGGTTGCCACACAGGTACCCGGCCGCCATCGGCCATTCCTTGCCAAGCAATTAAAGTGCCAGTCGTCGCACCGCCGGGTGCCGGTCAGCAGCCGGAAATTTCTCCCGCGCCGGCCGAAAGACCGGAATTCCGGGTGCGGCAAAGCCGCGCGGTTGGTGTCGTTCGCCAGGCGCCGCGGGCCCGACTCAAGCCCGAAATCCGCCTGATAACGCAGCAGTCGGCAGCCCGGCCCTCGTTCGGATTAAAACCGCGCCATCCGCCGGCAACATTCGCTGCGAACACCTGCCCCCCTCCGCAACCTTAGTGACGGCTCAAGCGTTAGCCACCCGGCGACTGCTTTCCAAAAAGCAAAATCGGAAATGCCCAAAATCTATACAGGGAATGATTTTGTTTTGATCATGTTGCACTTATCGAGGGCACCAACGATATCCAGATCAGTAACCAACCGAGAACGAGTCGGGCGCACCATTACCCCCCGCGCACTGCGCACCAGGAGAAAGACACTGAGATGAATACGAGTTTGAATCACGGGTCCGCCAAGATCTACCAATTCCCTGTCGGGGGCCGCTCGGCTCTCGCGGGACGCCACCATGAAGAGGCCAAGCCTGCTACCGACCTTGCTTCGTCGCGCGTCAGCGAGGTTTCCGTCGGCGGCGCCTGGTACCACGACGCTGCGATCCAGGACTCCAAGCCGGTGCGTGAGCGCTGATGCCGAGTGCAGACACGATGCTGACGTACCGGCGATGGCTGGTACGATCCGAGGAACGGAAAAAGGGTCGAAACGAAAACGTTTCGGCCCTTTTTCAATTGATCTCGCACGCCGTCACCGGTCGTCTGGCGTGCTTGAGCTTGGTGCCGGCCTTGCCGATCGTCAACGTCACGCCGCCGCCTGAATAGCGCGAGCCCGACAGGGCCAGGCGCTTGCCGAGCGTCAGCGCTTTGCCATCGATCTGCAGATGCGCGCGCTTGTCGTATTGGAAAAATCCGACAATGAACTGGGAGCCGTCGGCGCACCGATAGGTCTGGAAGCTGGCCTGCGCCAACGCGGGCGATGCGCCGGCCGCGGCTGCCGCAACACACAATGCCGAACCGAAAACTATGGTCTTGCGACGATCCATCATGTCCCCCGGAAGAGCAAGTATAGACCGGATCTCTTCCGTCAGGCGATATGCCTGTTTCGTCTTTTCTCCACCGCAGAGGATGGCCTATGCTGATCCGATGTCAGATTCTCCTGCCCGTCACCTCAATCTCGCCGGCGCCAGCAATTTCCGCGACCTCGGCGGCTATCCCGCCCGAGACGGCCGCGCCGTCCGCTGGCGGCAGATCTTCCGCTCCAACCATCTCGGGCACCTTACCGGAGCCGATGTCGAGGTGCTGCGCGGCCTCGGCGTCAGGCGCGCATTCGATTTCCGCGGCGCCGAGGAGCGCGTTGCCGCGATGTGCGGCGTCGAGGAGATCGCGGTGCATTCGCTGCCGGTCGAGCCGACCGTGGTCGCGGCGCTACGCGCACGGCTCGCTACCGGCATGCCGCTGTCAGCGGCCGATGCCCTGGAGGTGATGCGCGGTTCCTACCGCAACTATGTACGTCAGAACACGCCGAGCTTTCGCGCGCTGTTCGCGCATCTGGTCGGGGACCACGCGCCGCTGGTGATTCACTGCACCGCCGGCAAGGATCGCACCGGGTTCGCCTGCGCGCTGATCCTGCATGCCCTGGGCGTGCCGGACGATCGGATATCGGAGGATTATCTGCTCACCAACCGCTTCTACCGTCGCGACCCCTCCGCCAGCAGCGATCTCCCCGAGGAGGTCAAGCAGGTGCTGGCGTCGGTGGAAGCTTCCTTCCTCGCGGCCGCGTTCGAGGCGATCAGCGCCGACTACGGCAATCTCGAAAACTATTTCAGCGAGGGATTGCGTCTCGGTGCGGCGGAACGCGCTGAACTCGAGGCGCGCTATCTGGAATCCTGATTGAATACATTGCCCTGCCCGTCACCGCGCAGCGGCTTCGCCTTTTGTGGCGGCCTTGTCGCCGCCTTCAAGCCGGTCATTGCGACGCAAAGCCGGCGAGGCGCGCGCAATTCAACTAGGCGGCAGCTTCCATTTCAGCTTCCGCGTCGAGGTCGGCGATGACGTCCTCGAAGGCCGAGATGGCCTGCTGAACCGCGGCGATCTGCATCAATTCCCAGCCACTGACCGGACCGTTGCGATTTTGCAGCGCGACAATCAAATCCCGGCGTTGCTCCTTAAGCTGAACAAGCGGTAAACCATGATCGGGTAGATTTCTCATCGTAAAGCGCCCCTGCCCAGTGATTGGACCACCCGAAGCCTAGCGCGATATTTCTGCGGTCCGCTTACAGAACTCCGAAAAATTTTATCGATCGGCCACCGTAGCAATACGGGGCGAGACCGTGGCACCAAGGATATGGTGTGAATCCAATCCCCTTCACCGGAGACAAGAAATGGATGGAAAAGTCGTTATCGTGACGGGCGCCTCGGGTGCGCTCGGTGGCGTGGTTGCAGAAGCGGCCCTTGCGCGGGGCGCGCGGGTAGCGGGCATCGATCACGCGGCATCGCAGATCCCGGCGACGGCGAACCGGATCGAACTCGGCGGCATCGATCTTTCCGATGCAACCGAAGCCAAAAAGGCGATCGACGCCGTCATATCGCATTTCGGCAGGCTCGATGCGCTGATCAACATCGCCGGCGGCTTTGCGTTCGAGGCAGTCGCCGAGGGCGACCCGAGAACCTGGCAACATATGTATGCGCTCAACGTGCTCACCGCGCTGAATGCGTCGCGCGCGGCGATACCGCATTTGGCGGCCTCGGCCTCGGCGCGGATCGTCAATATCGGCGCGATCGGCGCGCTGCAGGCGGGTGCCGGAATGGGCCCCTATGCCGCTTCCAAGGCGGGCGTGCATCGCCTCACCGAGGCGCTCGCCGCCGAATGGAAGGGCAGGATCACCGTCAACGCCGTGCTGCCGTCGATCATCGACACATCAGCCAATCGCGCCAGCATGCCGAAGGCGGATTTCGGCAAATGGGTGACGCCGCAGGAGCTCGCCGAAGTGATCCTGTTTCTCACCAGCGACGCCGCCAGCGCCGTTACCGGCGCATTGCTCCCGGTGAGCGGACGGGTCTAATCCTCAAGTCCCGGCCATCTTCTTCAACACCGCGCTGAAGCGGATGCTGCGCTTGCCGGCCAGCGCGGTGGCTTCGGCGACCGCGTCGTCATCGGTGTAGGTGCCGGAAAAGCCGATGCCGACCTCGTAGCCGCCGAACACCGGCCGCTCGCCCTGGCTCGGCGTATGCTCGTGATTGATCAGTTCGCCTTTCCACCTGCCGCTGGCGCTGGTGTAGGAGCCGATGTAGTCGAAGAAGGCGTCATGGCAATAGAGGACGCCGCGACGCGAACCGTGCACCGTACGCATCTCGACCTTGTATAGCCCCTGCAACATACCGGCCTCGACCAATTGCAGCGCAACCCGCGGAATCTCTCTGAATTCGCAAAGCCACCGGTCCGACGCTACCCGCCTTGTCCCGGGACCATGCTACCTGCTCCCCGACGCTTTGATCAAATCTCCAAGACGTAATTCAGGCTAAACTGGCCCGCAGCTGAGTCGCGCAGGCGACACCGCCGCCCGCATTGGAGTTCCCTTGGAAACCGCGCTCTATCTGCCCGTCAAACGCTTCCTCGAAAACCTCGGCTTCACGGTCAAGGGCGAGGTCGGCGGCTGCGACCTGGTGGCGCTGAGCGGCGACGAGCCGCCGATCGTGGTGATCGGCGAACTGAAGCTTACGTTCAATCTCGAGCTGGTTCTGCAGGCGGTCGACCGCGCCGCCGCCGCCGATGAAGTCTGGCTTGCCGCCAGGATGTCGGCGCGCGGCAAGGGCCGCGAGAGCGACGCGCGCTACCGCAATCTATGCCGACGGCTCGGCTTCGGCATGCTCGCGATCACAAATACCGGCGACGTCGAGGTGCTGGTCAAGCCGCCCGAGACCAGCCCGCGCCGCAATCCCGGGAAGCGCTCGCGACTTGTCGCCGAGCACCGGCGGCGCAAGGGCGATCCGGCGCTCGGCGGCAGCACGCGCGCACCGATCATGACGGCCTATCGCCAGCAGGCGCTGGCCTGCGCCTCGGCGCTGTCGCGCGGGCCGCGGCGGGTGCGCGACCTCAAGCCCGAAATACCGGATGCGCCGAAAATCCTGCTGAGCAACGTGTATGGCTGGTTCGACCGCGCCGAGCGCGGCATCTATGTCCTGACCGATGCCGGTCACGCCGCGCTGAAGCGCTGGCCGCAACAGCCGGTGGATTTTTCCGGAGCCGTCGATTCGATTCCATAACCGCCGGGGCAAGCAGATGATCGTGGTCACCGGCGGCGTCACGGCGCGGCAGGATTCACCCGACGAGGTCCCACCAGGTTGGAGAATTTGTAAACGCATGGCTGGTTTGCCGCGCCAATTTCATGTTGCAATGCAGCATGATGCCACCTAGCTATCTACCAAAGAGATGCGGAGGCCCCAATGAGCGAAGACTGGAATACGAAGTACGGAACCCGGCGCGTGCGGCGCGACCCGCCGACGCTGGAAGAGGCGATTTTTGCCGCCGTCGGCATCACCGACGACCAGGAGGCGCAGGCGGAGATCGCGGCGTCGCTGATGGGGCTGCCCGTCGAATCGGTTCAGGCCGAGGTGAAGAAGGCGGCGCGTCCCGTGTTGGGGCGTTCGGTCACCCGCGTCATCGCCGGCGAACAGGGCGCGCAGCGCTCGATCGTGGTCGAGCGCCGCGTCGTGCGGAAATTCGGCAACGACAAGCGCACCGGCACCTGACGCGCATCGCCACGCGACACCGTCAAGACCCTTCGCCGATCCGATCGGCGAAGGGTTTTCGTTGGGGTCAGGCGGTGCGGCCCCAGCCGTACATCCGCAGCATCATCTTCCAGTAGGCACGGTTGACGTTGACCATCGCGCGCGCGGCATCGATCGGCGTCGCCATCGCGACCCTTGCCGGTTCGGGCAACGGTTGCTGCCTTAGATCGATACTCCCGGTGGATTCGCCGTGGCGGAACGTCAGATGCGCGCCGAACTTGTGGGCGAGCGCCCGCATCGACTGATTCTGCGCGCCGGTGGTGATCCTCAGCGAGTGGTAGCCCTTCGATCGCGCCTCCGCGATCAGCTTCTTGAACAGGATGCTGCCGACGCCCTGCCGGCGCACGCCCGCCTCCACGCTGAAGGCGATCTCGGGCTGTGAATCCGGCGATTGATCCGGCGGATGCAGTTCCGCCGCACCCCGCACCAAGCCGTCCTCGATGTAGGCGATGATGACGGTGCCATCGTCGGCGCACTTCGCGGCATAACGTTCGATGAAGCTGTCATCCATGAAGCCGTGGAAGCGGTCATGACGGCTCTCCGGATCAAGCCTCAGCAGATGATCGCGCAACAGCGGCAATTCCTCCGACTGACGCAGCGTCCGGACGCTGCCCCTGGCCAGCGTCGGACGGGTAATGGTGTCGTAGCTCATGTCATAACTCCTCCTGGATAGCCCTCGAGGAGGCGTCGAATCCCTAGACCACAGATATTGTGCATTGCAACATGAAATTCAAGTCCGCTATCCGCCTGAAATATCGGCAGATATGTCGCGAACGAGGCGTTAACAAATGTACTGAATCGTTAACGAATGAACATAAATTCTGCAGGTCTCATAGAACCAACTGGGTCTGGGTCACCACGGCGACCAGCTTGCCGTCCTCGGTTTCCAGCCGGGGCTGCCAGACCTGGGTGCGGCGGCCCCGGTGCACCGGCGTCGCGGTCGCGATAACCGTCATTCCCTCTTTGGCGCCGCCGATGAAATTGGTCTTGCTCTCGATCGTGGTGGTGCCTTTGGCATCCTCGGGCAGATTGATCACGGTCGCCGCGGCGCCGACCGAATCCGCGAACGCCATCACCGCGCCGCCGTGAATGGTGTGGCGCAGCGTGCAGAGATCGGGACGCACCAGCATCCGCGCCACCACGCGGTCTTTTTCGGCCTCGGTGAAGGTCACCCCCTTCAATTCCGCGAATGGCATCTTCATCGAGTTCAGTTTTTCAAGCGGCGTCATGATTGGTGCTCCCTCT
>JAYSPJ010000494.1:0-6941 GCA_043722155.1 Bradyrhizobium sp. | reverse complement strand
CAGGCCGGCGCGGACGTCGATCACGGTGACGGAGGGGCTCGCCGCATTCAGCGTATCGAAGATCTTCATCTGGTCCGAGGTCGTCGTCATGTCGACGATCTCGGTGATGTCCGGGTGGAAACGCTTCAGAGTACCGCGCGGCGACTCGGTATCGAAGGCCCGGGTGGGGATGTTGTTGGCGGAAAAATAATCCAGCAGGGTCCGCGACACCGTGGTCTTGCCGACCCCGCCCTTGTCCGCGCCTACCACGATCACTACCGGCTTCGTCATGAATTTCCCTTACGCGCCATTTTTGCTTCAGACATGATCCTAGGACAAACCGAACCGTCTGTTGACGGAATCGGCTCCGGACCGTGCCTCGTCCCCGATCGCAAAAGCGGTGGAAACGTCCCCGTTCCCTGCTTTGGGCGCGAACATGGCAGAAACAAGGGAGAATTCAATGGATTAGACGGGCGTTAAGCTTATTCCTGCCGCTGTCGTTAGCGCGCGGAGGTCGATTCCGCTGCCAACGGGCTCAGTTACGCCCAACCCAGGGACCGCGCGCGGCGCGGGCCGGACCATCGCTCCAAGGTCCGGAGGGGACCGGCGGCGGAATTGGGCCAACGGCAGCCGGCTGTTCCGGCGGGTCTTCGTTCGGCTCGCCCTCGGTATCCGACGGCAGCGCCAGCCGCCCGGGATCGTGTCCGCCGGCATACTTCACCAGCGCCTGCACCCTGGAATCCACCGAGGGGTGGGTGGCGAACAGGTCCGCAAAACCCTCGCGCGGGTTGTCGATGCACATTTCCATTACCGCCGAGGTGGCGCCGGGAAGCTCGCCGCGGTTCTCGATCTTGCGCAGCGCCGAGATCATGGCGTCGGGGTTCTTGGTCAGTTCGACCGATCCGGCGTCGGCCAGCAGTTCGCGCGACCGCGACAGCGCCAGCTTCACCACCTGCGACAACAGCCAGGCCAGCAGGATCAGCACGACCGCGATGATGACGACAATGACCGCGCCGCCGCCGCCCTTGCTGTTGCTGTCGGACGAGGAAGAAGAGGACGACCTGGATGACGACGAGCCGCCGGAGGAATTCCAGCTCAGATGGGTGAACATCCGGAAGAACAGCTCGCCGAAGAAGCCGACCACGCCGGCAATGATCACCGCGGTCACCATCAACTGGACGTCGCCGTTGCGGATGTGGGTGAGCTCGTGGCCGAGCACCGCCTCGAGTTCCCGGTCATTCAACGCCTTCAACAATCCCGATGTGACGGTGATGGCATATTGCCGCCGGTTGAGGCCGCTTGCGAACGCATTCCGCGCGTCGCTTTCCATGATCTTCAGTTTCGGCATCGGGATGCCGCGGGAGACGCAGAGGTTTTCCAGCAGATTATAGAGCCGGGGCTGCTGCTTCCGCGTCACGTCCTCGCCGCCGGTGACGGCATCGATCATGTTCTGGTGGAAGAAATAGGCGATCACGATCCACAGCGCGGCCGCGCCGGTCGCATAGGGAAACGCCTTCACCAGGTCGCGCGACGCCGCCATCAGATAGGTGTCGACCGACCGGTTGCCATCGATCGCGACTTCCGCGAGCAGCGCGCCGGCATAGACCAGCACGTAGATCAGCAGGAACAGCCCGGCGAGCAGCAGCATCGAACGAAGCTTGTTCGATGCGATGTGCGTGTAAAGACCGTAGGCGGCCATGATGCGCTATTCCACTAAAGGGCCGTCATTCCGGGGGGCGCCGAAGGCGTGAACCCGGAATCTCGAGATTCGTGGCTCGAACGAGATTCTCCGATGTGCAATTGCACATCGTAGTTCGTCGCGTTGCGACGCCCCGGAATGACGGGGAGAGATTCGTGTCACCTCAGAACTTGACCGTCGGCACCGTCTCGACCTCGGTCCTGGAGGCGCCGAGATCGAAAAACTCCTTTTTGGTGAAGCCGAACGTGCCGGCGAACAGGGCGGCGGGCATCTGCTGGATGCCGGTATTGTATTCCTGGACCGCGTTGTTGAAGAAGCGGCGGCTGGCCGCGATCTTGTTCTCGAGGTCGGACAATTCGCCGGCCAGTTGCTGGAAGTTGGCGTTGGCCTTGAGGTCTGGATAGGCCTCCGACAGCGCGATCAGCCGGCCGAGCGCCCCGCTCAGCTGGTTTTCGGCGGCGGCGACCTGTCCCGGTCCGTGCGCCGACATCGCGCTGTTGCGGGCCTTGATGACGTCGTCGAGCGTGCCGCGCTCGTGGCTGGCGTAGCCCTTCACGGTCTCGACCAGGTTCGGGACCAGGTCGTGGCGCTGCTTGAGCTGCACGTCGATGTCGGCAAAGGCCTGGCCGACGCGCTGGCTGAGTGCGACCAGCCGGTTATACGCGCCGAGCGCGAAAAGAACGAGAATGACGACGACGCCGAGAACGATCCAGCCCGATGACATGACCCATAACTCCTGATGAGACGACGGCGCGGAGCCTAGATGAAAGATTGGCGCACGTCTGCGGCCCCGAGAGGGAGGCCACCTCGCATTGGTCGCTACAGGAGCGGGGTAAGTTCAAGGAAGAATCCAGCTGGGCGCCCCGGGCGTGGCGCAACGCTGTTTCGGCGAAGCGCCTCATCCGGGGCATGCTCCAATCGAAGGTTACGGTTTCGCCATGTGCCAGGCGCCGTTCAGGAAGCCGTCGCCATTGGTATCGCCGGCAGCCACGTCCTTCTTGAAGGTGTAGAGCGGCTTGCCCTTGTAAGCCCACATCTTCTTGCCGTCGTCGCGGACCACGATGGTCATGTCGGCGGTTGGCTTGGCATCGTCGGCGGCCGCGAGCGGCGGCCAGTTCTCGGCGCAGGGGCCGTTGCACATCGACTTGCCGCCGACGTCCTTGTCGAAGGTATAAAGCGTCATTCCCTTGGCATCGACGAAGGTCTTGCCCTTCGGCGTATCGGCCATCTTCAGCATCTGCGCCGATGCCGCCGATGATGCGAGAATGAAAGTCAAAGCCGCCATTGCGGCGAATGTCCTGGACATTGCAGCTGTACTCCTGATGAATCGTGTTTGGGACGCGGACGCGTCACCAAGACAAACGCCGGAGACCGGGAATTATTCCGCGGAGGCCGGGCCGCTCGCAAACACGGCGTCACCCCAGTTATATTTTAGCAAGCGCGCATAGGCCGGCTTGTCGCGGTGTGGCGCGATGGTGCTCGTCACGCCGTGATCGGTGCAGAGTTTGGCGGTCACGGCGACCTTGGTAACCACGGGTTGCGCCAGCACGCGGGCGGGATGCCGTGCGATCGGCGCGCGCGTCAGCGCCACGTAAGAAAATTTTTCATCCTCATAGGGAAGTTCCGCGGATTTGAGTTGTTTATGCGCGCGCGAGCGCGGCAGGCGCTGGGTGAAGTGACACCAGTCGGGTGCCGCCAGCGGACATCGGCCGTCGTGCGGGCAGGGGGCCGCGACATGCGCGCCCGAGGCGATCAGTTGTTCCCGAAGCGCCATGATCCGCGCATGACCCGCCGGCGTGCCGGGCTCGACGACCAGCAGCGTGTCGCGGGTCTTTGCCCACATCAGCCCGGCGAGCGCGCTTCGTTCGCCCTCGCTGATTTCGGCGATCATGTAGCTCGCCACCACGAGGTCGGCGGCTTCAGCCTTGCCCAGCGCGGCGCGGGCCTCGCCGTGCTGATATTTCAGGTCGCGCAGGCGAGTGCTGCCGCTGCCGAGATCCAGCGCCAGCGCGCGCAAGGCGCTGTTGGCATCCAACAGCGCAAAACTCTGCAGCGACGAAAACGCCTCGGCCGCGGCCCAGCTCGCGGTGCCCGGCCCGGCGCCGACATCGAGCAGGCTTTGAGGCGCGAAGTCCGGCGTGATCTCGCGCAGCGCGTTCAGGCTGGCCGTCACCGCGGCGTAGGTCGCGGGCATTCGCGCCAGCGCATAGGCGAGCGCGTCGGTCTCGGACCTGATCGCGCCGGAGCCGCCGCCATCGCGATAGGTCCGCGAAATGATGGCGGCGCGTTCGGCGGCGTCGTTGCGCGACAGGCCGTGCAGCTTGGCATCGAGCGTGGCTTTCAGCTCAGTCGGAAGGTCGGGAGCGGTCATTTCTTACCCTCCCCTGGAAGGATCCCTCCAGGGGAGGGTGAGGAAAGCTCACGCCACGTGCTGATCGAGAATCTTCACGGCGTCTTCCAGATCGACCGACACCAGCTGCGACACGCCGCGCTCGGCCATGGTGACGCCGAACAGGCGGTTCATCCGCGCCATCGTGATCGGATTGTGGGTAATGATGATGAAGCGCGTTTCGGTGGTGGCGGTCATCTCGTGCAGCAGGTTGCAGAACCGCTCCACATTGTGGTCGTCGAGCGGCGCGTCGACTTCGTCCAGCACGCAGATCGGCGACGGGTTGGTGAGGAACACCGCGAAGATCAGCGCCAGCGCGGTCAGCGCCTGCTCGCCGCCGGACAGCAGCGACAGCGTCTGCGGCTTCTTGCCGGGCGGTTTTGCAATGATTTCAAGTCCGGCTTCCAGCGGATCGTCGCTCTCGATCAGATGCAGGGCCGCTTCGCCGCCGCCGAACAGTTCGACGAACAGCCGCTTGAAATGGCCGTTGACGATTTCGAACGAGGTCAGCAGCCGCTCGCGCGCCTCGCGGTTGAGGCTCTGGATGCCCTGGCGCAGGCGCTTGATGGCTTCGACCAGGTCGTCGCGCTCGGTCGTGAGCGAGGTGTGCTGGGCTTCGACCTCGCGCAGTTCTTCCTCGGCGCGCAGGTTGACCGCACCCAGCCGCTCGCGGTCGCGGCGCAGCTTTTCGAGGCTTTCCTCGATCTCGGCGAGCGGCGGCAGCTCGGCGCCCGGCTCGATCTCGGCCAGACCCGCCACGGCATGCGGTTCGATCTCCAGCATGTCGTGGATTTCGCGCTCGATATCGGCGAGGCGGCGCCTGGCACCTTCCATGCGCTCCTCGGCGCGGGCGCAGGCCTCGCGCGCGCTTCCCAGCGCCTCCAGCGAAATCTTGGCGGCGCGGTCGGTTTCCGCCATCACGTTCTCGGCCGTGGCCAGCGCGTCGGCGGCCACCCGGCGGGTGGATTCGGCCGCTTCGATTTCGCTGATGACGGCGCGGCGCTTTTCCGCGAACAGGGCCGGCGCATTGTCGAGCTCGGCGCGCTCGGCGGTGACCTCGGTGATGCGCGCTTCGATGGTGGCGATGTGCGAGGCAGCACCGGCCTTGCGTTCCTGCCACTGGTTTCGTTCGGCGATGATGGCCTGCAGGCGGCGGTCGGCCAGTTCGGCCTCGCGCGCCAGCGCCTGGGCTTCGGCCCTGACCTGGGCGGCGAAGCGGCGGCGGCCCTCGATGTCGCTGCGAACGGCGGCAAGCCTGGTCTCGGTGTCGAGGCTGGGCGGCAGTTCGTCGAGCGCCGCGGCAGCGCTTTCATGCGCGCTTTCGGCTTCGCTGCGGTCGGCGTTGAGGCGGCTGTGGGCTTCGGTCAGCGCCGACTTCCGCGCGGCGTGGCGGTTGATCTCGCGCTCGGTATTGGCATGGCGCTCGCGCGCGGCATCGGCCTCGCGCTGCGCGGCACGCCACGCTTCGCGCGCGGAGCCTTCCGCGGCGGATGCCGCCTTCAGCTCGGCCTCGGCGGTTTCCAGCGCCAGGCGCTTGGCCGAGGCGTCGATACGGGCCTGCTCGAGTTCGTTTTCGATGTCGACCAGCCGGGCGCGCTCCGCCAGCCGCCGTGCCGCGCCGGTCGGCGCATGGGCCGCGGCGACAAAACCGTCCCAGCGCCAGACATCGCCTTCCGGCGACACCAGCCGCTGGCCGGTCTTCAGCTGCGACACCAGTTCGGCGCCGCGCTCTTTCGCCACGACGCCGATCTGGGCGAGGCGGCGTGCCAGCTCGATAGGTGCGTCGACATGGGCCGCGAGCGGTTCGACGCCCTCGGGCAGGTCGGGATCGCCCTCGGTGACGCCGGAATTGGTCCAGCGCATCGGCGCCGATGGATCGACCGGCGCGTCGAGATCGTCGCCGAGCGCGGCACCAATAGCCTTTTCGTAGCCCTTGGCGACGGTGATGCCGTCGATGATCGGCGGCCACAGGTTCTTGGTTTCGCTGTTGACCAGCTTGGAGATCGTGCGGGCCTCGGTCTCGAGCCGCTGCACGCGCTTGTCGGCCTCGTTCAGCGGTCCGCGAGCGGCTTCCAGCCTCGCGCGCGCGTCGACATGGCCGGCCTCGGAGCCCTGCGCCGCGGCTTCGGATTCCGCGAGGCTCTGCTGCGCGGTTTCCATGATGCCGGCGAGTTCCGCGAGGTCGCCGAACCCGCTGGTTTCCTGCACGAGCTTCTGCTCCTCGCTCGCGACGCTGGCGATTTCCTGATCGAGCCGCGCCAGCCGGTCGCGATGGGTCCGCACGTTGCCTTCGAGCTGATTGCGCTTGGCGGTGAGGTCGGCGAGAACGGTGGTCAGTTCGGCGAACAGGCGCTCGGCGGCGGCCAGCGTCGCTTCGGCCTCGGAGACCCGTTCATCGACGCCGCTGCGCTTTTCGACGCGCGACTTGATCTCTTCCTTCAGTTCGGTGTCTTCGCTGTCGAGCCGCTGCAGCGCCACCTCGGCGTCCGAGGTCTGCTGCTGCTCGCGGGCGATATCGGCGGAAAACTGCATCAGCCGGCGGTCGAGCTCGCCGACGCGCTCCTTGGCGCGCTCTTCCTCGCGGTCGAGGGTTTCGCGCGCATTGGTGAGCCGCTGCAGCCCGGCCGCGGCGCGGGCTTCCGCCTCGCGCAATGCCGGCAGTTCGGAGGCGCGGATCGCCTGGATGCGGGCCGCCTCGGCCTGTTCGCGGGTGCGCTCGGCCATCTCGCGAACGCTGAGGTCGTGGGTACGGGCAGCTTCCGCGACGTCGGCATTGGCTTCCAGCCAGCGCAGGTGGAACAGCATGGCTTCGGCCTTGCGCACCTTGGCCGCGACCTCGCGGTAGCGGATCGCCTGGCGCGCCTGCTTCTTCAG
>JAYSPJ010000493.1:0-1694 GCA_043722155.1 Bradyrhizobium sp. | reverse complement strand
GTGGCTCGGATGGCCCGCCAGCGCAAGCGGAACGCGCGGTCGTTCCCCACGTTTTGCCGGGAAATCCGCGCGTCGTCCCGGAGAATGCCGGGACCCTTGACCCCCGGCACTGGCCGGTACGACAGTATGAAGCTCCCCCGTCACGGAACGGAGAAAATTTCACTCCTGCAGTTGGCGCTTGAGCGATTCGACCTCTTCGGAGAGCGCCACATCCTTGGTGACCAGGGCCTCGATCTTGCGCACGGCATGCAGCACCGTGGTGTGGTCGCGTCCGCCGAACCGGCGGCCGATTTCCGGCAGCGAGCGCAGCGTCAGGGTTTTCGCCAGATACATCGCGACCTGGCGCGGGCGAACCACATTCGCGGTACGGCGGGAGGACAGCAGGTCGGAGCGGCTGACATTGTATTGCCGGGCCACCACGCGCTGAATGTCCTCGATCTTGATGCGCTTGGGTTCCTGCGGCCGGATCAGGTCGCGCACTTCGCGCTCGGCCATTTCCAGGGTCACCGGCTGGGCGTTGAGCTTGCTGTGCGCCAAGAGGCGATTGATGGCCCCTTCGAGGTCGCGGCCATTATGGGTGATGGTGCGCGCCAGATAATCCAGAACCGGCCCTGGTACGTCGAAGGTTGCATGATGCGCGCGGGCTGCCGCAACACGCGACTGGAGGATTCCAAGCCGCAATTCCTCGCCGAGCGATCCCATCTCGACCACCAGGCCGCCGGCGAGGCGCGAGCGCACGCGGTCGTCGAGGCTTTCGAGGTCCGACGGCGGACGGTCCGCCGCGATCACCACCTGGCGGCCGGCGTCGATCAGCGCGTTCAGGGTGTGACAGAACTCGGCCTGGGTCGATTTGCCCTGCAGGAACTGCAGGTCGTCGATGACCAGGACGTCAATGCCGCGCAGGGCTTCCTTGAAGGCGAGTGCCGTCTGCGTCTTCAGCGCCGCCACAAAACCGTACATGAACTTTTCCGCAGTGAGGTACAGCACCTTGCGTTCGCTGCCGGAATTGCCGGCCCAGGTCACCGCCTGCAGCAGATGGGTCTTGCCGAGGCCGACGCCGGCATGGATGTAGAGCGGGTTGAACATCACGCTGTCGCCGCGCCGTCCCTCCGCCACCTGACGCGCGGCGGCATGCGCCAGCGTGTTGGAGCGGCCGATGACGAAACTTCCGAAGGTCAGGCGCGGATCGAGCGGCGAGCCGCCGAGCGCGTCATGGCTGGCGGACACCGGCGCGATCGCGGTCGCGCGCAGCTCGGGCGCCGGCCGGCCGTCGGAGCGCTCGGGGCGACGGGAATCGAGCGGAGCGGGAGCTTCCTTGGTCGGCGCCGCGCAGCGCATCGCGGTGCGCACGGTAAGGTCGATCCGGTGCACCTCCGGCATCTCGGCCTGCCAGCAGGTGAGGACGCGTTCGGCATAATGCGCCTGGATCCAGCTCTTGAGAAACCGCGTCGGAACTGAAAGCCGGACGCTTTCTTCCTGCACGCTCTCCAGGTCCATTCGCGCAAACCAGCTCGTATAGACGTCCTCTCCGACGCTCGAGCGCAGCCGACCCTTCACGCGCGACCAGCGATCCTGTTCGATATTTGTCATTGTCCGACGACTTTTCTGATGGAGTAATGTTCCCGACGAAACCGCCGTGCGCGTGTTTCCGCACGGCGTGACCTCAAGCGAGGCTTGGTCTCCAGCCATAGACC
>JAYSPJ010000492.1:0-5526 GCA_043722155.1 Bradyrhizobium sp. | reverse complement strand
GCCAGCGGCAAGGTGTCCGTGCCCCAGCGATCCATCATCCGGTAGGCTTTGACGTATTCGTCATTCCAGATATTTTCCCACAATTGCACCTGGCTGGCGGCGCGTGACGCCGGCCGCAGCATCTCGAACGAGGACAGGATCATTTCGGGCGGCACATTGCCGATGCTGTCGACCAGCCGGTCGACGTCGAAATAGCGGCGGTCCGAGAAGTTCTGGAACAGCTTCATTTCGCGGAAATCGACCGGGGTGGTGAAGCAGATCAGGTTCTTCATCGGCCCGTCGTTGAAGATCGAGCCGTACAGCAGCGACAGCACGCCGCCGAAGCAATAGCCGATCACGGTGACGTCGGTCTCGCCGGAATCCTGCTGCACGCGGCGGACGCAATCCGGAATGAAGTCGAGGACGTAATCCTCCATCCGCAGGCTTTTCTCTTCCGGCTTCGGAGCGGTCCAGTCCAGCATGTAGACGTCGTAGCCGCGCTTGAGCAGAAACTCGATAAAGCTCTGGCCCGGCACCATGTCGAGGATGTAGCCGCGGTTGGTGGTCGCCATCACGATCAGGATCGGCACGCGGTAGATCTCGTCCGCTACCGGCCGGTAGTGATAGAGGTTCATGGTGCCGCGGACAGCCAGGATGTCCTTCGGCGTCGACCCGAGCGACGGGCCCGACGACGCGATATATTCGACGCCCTTGATGCTGCGCTGGATCGCGCGCTGCACCTCGGACTGGATCCGGTCCGGGATACCAGCCAGATCGAGGCCCGCGACACCTGGGCCAGCACCGGCGTTCATTTTGGCTCTCCGCCCGCCGCTGGTGGGCGTCTGGTGCGCGGCGGTTTTGGGGCACCGGCATAGCCGCCTGCTGGCGTGGCGGAATTGCTGTTGATCTGGTTCAGCATCGCCTTGATCTCGTTCAACTGGCCTTCGATCGACTGCAGCCGCTCGGCCATTGAGACCATCTGGGCCCGGCTCGGCAGGTTCATGCCGACCAGATATTTCTCCATGAGGTCGCCGAGCTGCTTTTGCGCGCCCGCCGTGGCACCGCCGACCTGATTGACGACCTTGGAAAATTCCGGCGACGCCATCGCCTGATTGGCGAAGGAGTTGAAACCCTTCTCCATCTCGCCGATCATGTTTTGCCACATTGCGACCGGATCGTTGCTCTTGTCTGCCATCGGCGCCCTCCAGCATGATCACGAGGGCTTTAGCGCCCCGTCTGTTTTGGCTCATACCACACTGTTGCGCCGGGACGGTCAACGTCGCGGGCGACGATTTGTCAGCCTCCCTGCCGCACCAGAGCCTTCTGTGGCGCGAAAAACCGTGCGATAGAGTCCCCCTGTTCGCTTGCCATTCGAGGGAGCCCTTAGGTGAATTCGTCAGCCCATCAGCCGCCGCAGATTGCGCGGGCCAACGGCATCGATATTTGTTACGAGATCTTCGGCGACGCCGGCGCGGAGCCGATGCTGCTGATCATGGGGCTCGGTGCCCAGATGATCCTGTGGGACGACGAGTTCTGCCGCGAGCTTGCCAGCCGCGGATTTCGCGTCATCCGCTTCGACAATCGCGACATCGGCAAATCCGGCAGGCTGAGCGGCGGCAAGCGCCTGACCCTGCTCGAGCTGCTCAAGCTGCGGTTCCTGAAGATCCCGGTTGCCGCATCCTACAGGATTCGCGACATGGCCGAGGACACCACCGGACTGATGGACGTACTCGGCATCAAGTCGGCCCACCTGGTCGGCGCATCCATGGGCGGCATGATCGCCCAGGAAACCGCGATCTCGTTTCCGCAGCGGGTGCGTTCGCTCACCTCGATCATGTCGACGACGGGTAATCCGAAGGTGCCGCCGCCGACCCGCGAGGCGGCCGCGATGCTGATGGCGCCGCCCCCGACCACCAGGGAAGAATATCTCAAGCGCTTCGCGCAGACCTGGAAGGTGCTGCGCGTCGGCAGTTTTCCGCTCGACGAAGCCAAAGACCTCGAACGCGCCGAACGCACCTTCGAGCGCGGCCTCAATCCCAACGGCGTCGGCCGCCAGCTCCGCGCCATCCTGGCCTCCGGCAGCCGCAAGGAACGGCTGCACGCGGTCAAGGCGCCGACGCTGGTCATTCACGGCACTGTCGATCCGCTGGTGCGTCCCGAAGGCGGCAGGGACACCGCGGCCTCGATACCAGGCGCCAAGCTGCTGATGATCGAAGGCATGGGCCACGCGTTGCCGATTCCGATGTGGCCGCAGATCATCGACGCGATCGACAAGCATGCCCATCGGGCGGTCTCGAAGGCGGCGTAGTCTTGGAACAATCATCCGGTGCCATCAACCGCGCACCAGCAAGAAAATCGTCTGCAGTTCGATCAGCCGGTCGCCTTCCCGGTATCTGACTGGCTTCATTCCCAGCAGATCCAGGTTCGGGGCGTTCCGCACGAGATCCGCGCTGCCGAAATACTTCTTGTCGATCACGTAGGCACCGACCTCCTTTGGCGTGGTGTATTTGCTTGCCGTAGGCGTGTTCAGAACGTTGGGCCTGCTTTCGAGATAGGCCTCGGTCAGCCGCGGAATGCTGGCGAAGTCAATCGCAAAGCCCTCGCCGAACTGTGCGAAAGGCGACCTGTAGGTATAATAGATCGCGCGGCTGTCCCCCGCAGTGAGCGCCGCAATTTCCTGCATATCGGCGTGGGCCATGCGGCTTTGTTCGGCGTAGACGGTCAGCCGGGCAGCGAGACTTCCCGCCACCGGATAGGCCGTGAGCAGGACCGCAACAAAGACCACCAGGCTGTAAGCCGCCTCGACCCGCGAGGCCCAGGCTTTCAACAAGAGATAGCCGGCGACGACGCAAACAGGCAGGGTTGCGGAAACCGCCGCCGTATAGTGTTCGTTATAGTGCTTCAACACAGCCATCGCCGACAATGCGGCCGCGATCGCCGCGCCGATGCTTAGCACGGCAACTGGAAGATGCCCGGGCTTTCTGAATGCCGTGACGATGCCGCCTATCCCGACGCCAATGCCCCCGAGCAACGCGATGGCGATGCCGTAAGCCCGGTTGGCCGGAAGAGCCATCAGATTATTCCAGATGACCGATCCACTGACCACGCTCGCATCGCCTTTTCCATAGAGTCCGGAGCCCATGATCACCTGCTTGTGAAAGACCAGAACGTCGCGAAAGGCTCTCCAGCCGATAATGAAGACGGCAACCGCGAGAACCGCGGATACAAACGAAAGGACGAAGAGGGAAACCAGCCATGCGCCCCGCTTTCGATCCGTTCGATCGAAAAAGAGCTTCACGATAATGACCGAAATCAGGGACATCGGAATGTAGAGGTAGGAAAGCTTGTTCAGATAGGCAACGGCGCCGACACAGCCAGCAAGGATTACGAGCCTCTCATCCACTTCCTGCTGATAGGCGAGCTTGAGCAGCACCGCAAAAAACAGGGCATTGATCAGCAGCGCGAACGATTCCATTCCCGGCGAAACGTAGGTGAACATCGTCGCAGGCAATGAGAACAGCCAGAGCGCCAAGCCGGCGATCGTCACAGCCGGAGGGACCACCGCCTGGGCGGATCGCGCGAAGAGATGGATTCCGGCAGCGCCGACAACTCCGGCGAGACCGATCATTGTCAATTGAAAGGTCCGGATATGATCCACCAGCGCTTTGAACATGCCGATGTCGTTGGAGCCAAGGGGGTAACCGGTAAGCGCCAGTGCCAGCCAGCTCATTAGATAAAATGGCACGCCCGGGTGATAGGACATTCCCAAGGGCGTGTACATTTTCAGGTCGGCGAGCCGATAGGCCATGTTCAACGCATTGGCGAGACTATGAGGCTCGTAGTCGGTCATTGCCCAGAACGATGCCGGATACAACAGCGCCAGGATCAGGGGGATCGGTATGAACGCGATAGCCAGGGAAGACGGCCTGGACAGAAACTTCAGCAAAGCAAACTTCATCCGTGACTTCTCGAGCTGCGGCCCGTCTGATCAGGCCGAGCGGTGCAGGTAGCACGGTTTCAAGCGACGAGTCGGCAAAAAAGCGCCGGAAAGGTCTATCGGTCTATCGCGGTCATGGCGGTGAGGCTCGCACCCGGATGCCTGCCATCGCGGGAACGCCCCGCCCTATCCCCCCGCCCACACGTCCAGCACATAGCGGTTCTTCGTGCCGAGTTCCTCGATCCAGCGCAGTCCCGCCTCCGCATCGGCGCCCGAGCGTTCGCGATGGATCGCCACCAGCGTTGCCTTGACGTCCGGCTCCATCCTGCCGCCGTCGCCGCAGACGTAAATGATCGCGCCCTGTTCGATCAGGCTCCAGACCCGGTCCTTCTGCGCCGCCACCAGGTGCTGCACATAGGTCTTCGGACCTTCGGCGCGCGAGAACGCGGTGTGCAGATCGACAATGCCGGCGGCCGCGCAGGCCTTCAGCTCGTCGGCGTAGAGAAAATCCTGATCGGGATGGCGGCAGCCGAAGAACAGCATGGCCGGGCCGAGGTTGGCGCCCCTGGCCTTGCGGGCTTCGCGCTCCTGCAGGAAGCCGCGGAAAGGCGCCAGACCCGTTCCCGGTCCGATCATGATGATGGGCACGCTGCTGTCGTCGGGCAGCCGGAAGCCGGCCTTGGTCTCGCGCACCGTGGCATGGATGGTCTCGCCGGCGCGGCGGCCGGCGAGGTAGTTCGAGCAGATGCCCCTGTAGACGCCGCGCCCGGAACTCGCGGGGCCTTCCACCACTGCGACGGTGACGCTGCAGCGGGAAGCATCGACCGACGGCGACGACGAGATCGAGTAATAGCGCGGCGCCAGCAACGACAGCATTTCGAGATAGGCGTGGAACGGCAATTCGCAGGCCGGATACTCCTCCAGCAGGTCGAACACGGATTTGCGCTTGCCCAGGACCTCCGCCCGATAGCGCTCGGTGGCGGCGGTATCCTCGCCGACATAGGCCAGCAATTTCGGCCTGGTCACCGGACACCGCGTGTGTTCGGACATGAGCTGGATCTGCTTGCGGGTCGCGACCTGCTGCAATTCGACGAAATCGGTCAACAGCCGGCCGACCGACACGACGTCGCCGACCGGCAACTGCGCGCGGCGGCCTTCCGCCACCTGCAGCCGGACCTGATCGGCCGGCAGAAAGCCGAAGCGGCGGGCGATCGAATCCACCAGCGCCGGATCGTTGCGCGGCACCACACTCAGGTGATCGCCGACCCGGTAGCTAATAGCGGCAGGCAGTTCGACCTCGATGTGCCGGGTCGACCGGTCGGAAGGCTTGGCGCCGGCCTTGTTCTGCAGTTCGATGTTGGCAAGCACCTTCATTGGCGCTGCGCCGCCGAGCGCCACCACCGCATTCACCGTGGTCGGCGCCACCGGCTCGATCGTGTAGAGCGGCGCGTCGTCGGCGCGGCTGAAACTGGAGTCGACGCCGAGTTCCTTCATCGCCGCCGGTGCGACCTTGGCGAACCAGCTTTCGAACTGGCCGTCGAGGTCGCTGCGGGCATCGCCCTCGCCGCGCCCATACACGCTCTTGGCGCCGTGCGCCGCCAATTGCTCGT
>JAYSPJ010000491.1:0-2987 GCA_043722155.1 Bradyrhizobium sp. | reverse complement strand
TCGACGATGTAGGTGTCGTTGCCCGCGCCCCCGGCCATGGCATCGGCACCGCCCTGGCCGTCGAGCAGGTTGCCGCCGCTGTTGCCGATGAGCGTGTTGTTCAGCGCGTTGCCGGTGCCCACGAGGTCGGTGGTGCCCATGAGCGTCAGGCGCTCGACGTTGTCCCCCAGGATGTACGAGAGGTAGCTCAGGACCTGATCGGTGCCTTCGCCAGTGCGCTCCACCACCAGGTCGCGCGCCTGGGCATCTGCCGCGATCCCGGCGATGCCCACGGTGTAGGTGTCGTTGCCAGTGCCGCCCACCAGCAGGTCACGGCCGGCGAACTGGCCATCGAGCGAGTCGTTGCCGGCATCGCCGAATAGCGCATCGCCTCCGCCGCCACCCAGCAGGCGATCGTTGCCTCGGTCACCGACCAGCACATCGCCCAGGCTGTAGCCGATGATGGTGTCGTTCGAGATCGTGGTGCCGAGCGTATCGAGGCTGTCGATCAGCCCGGTGACCGACTGGTTGAGCCCGCCGATGGTGATGGACCCGCCGTGGCCGTTCGAATAGACGAACGAACTGAGGATGCTGGCGAGAACCGCGGCCTCGGAACTGAAATTGAACTGCCCGCGCAAGCTGATCGTGCCGCCCACCGGCGCGTCGATATTCACCAGTATCCGGGTCGACCCGACCGACGTGACCGAGAACTGGTCCCCGGCGAAAGCGACGAGCGCCTGCTCGAAGTCGGTCCAGCCGAGGTCCGCCTCGTACATGTTGGCGGCGATGCCGCCGAACTGAAGTGTTGCCATGGAGTCTGCCCTCGCGCCGTAGTCGGCCTAGCCTCGGGGGGTATCGATGCAAGTCTTTCGGATTGTAAGTATTTTTCGGGGGAAACGCTCGTGGGAGCAGGCCGGCGAGGCACTGCGGCCTCGGTGTGGTGCGCCGCAGGCCGGTCGCGGCGCACGATCGGTGCCCGCCACCGTACAGAAACCCATAAATGAGCCGACAACTTCGTCAGGAAACGGATTGCGCCGGCTTGCACTGCCGGCGACCGGCGGGCGATCAATCAAGCGGGCGGGGGGCTCATGTCAGAGGTTCTGGAGGCACCAGCGGAGACGGCGTTCCCGGTCGGGATCGGTCGTTTCCAGATCATCGAGCAGCTGGGCAGCGGCCTCCAGGGAACGGTCTACAAGGGCTACGACCCCCACCTCGACCGGCTGGTCGCCATCAAGCTTCTCAATGGGTCACCGATGCCGGGTCCCGCCGACGGTCGCGTCTCCGAAGGCCGGGCGTCGCGCCACGCGCTCGAGGAAGGCCGCAATCTCGGCCGGCTCAAGCACACGAATGTCATTCCGGTATACGAGGCCGGTCTGCACCAGGGGTGCCCGTTCCTCGTGTTCGAGTACGTCGAGGGCACCACGCTCCAGAACTATCTGCGGCAGCATGGGCGGCTCTCGGTGGGCACTGCAACGGTGCTGATGTCGCAATTGGTGAGCGGCCTCGCCCACGCGCATCAGCAGGAAGTGCTGCATCTCGACCTGAGCCCGGGCAACATCCAGATCGACATCGATGGCGTGCCGCGCATCATGGATTTCGGGTTGTCGCGGGTGAAGAGCCAGCAGCACGAAAGCGGTGACGCCCTGGTCGGCACCCCGCGCTACATGACGCCCGAGCATTTCGCCACCGGCCGACTGGGGGCGGCCACCGATGTGTTCGCCCTGGCGCTGATCTGGTACGAAGCGCTGGCCGGCCAGCCCGCCATCCAGGGCAGTTCCACCGCGGAGATCGAGGCCGCCATCCTCGGCATCGCCATCGAACCGCCGGCCCTCGAAGCGCTCGGTGTCGACCAGTGGCTTGCCACCATTGTGTGCAAGGCATTGCATCGCGACCCCACCAAGCGGATCCAGGATGCGTGCGCGTTCAAGGACCTGCTCGATCGCCATGTCGCTGCCCGGCGTTCGCCGCCCGCCGCCACCGCGCAGGCCGCCAATCACAGCACGGTCGAGTTTCTCTTGCGGCGCATGGCGCGCAAGCAGGATTTCCCGGCGCTGTCGAACAACCTGGTGGTCATCAATTGCCTCACCGCCGACGACAGCACCGCCGCCGGCGATGAACTGGCCAAGGTCGTGTTGCGCGACTATGCGGTCAGCAACAAGCTGCTCAAGCTGGCCAACTCGGCCTATTTCGGCAGCAATGGCGGCAGCATCACCAAGGTGTCGGATGCCATTTCCCGGCTCGGATTCGACCGGGTGCGCATGGCCTGCACCAGCCTGATGTATTTCAGCCACACGCAAGGCGGCGAGGGCACCGCCGAACTGCAGGAATTGCAGATCAGCGCCTTCATGAGCGGCCTCATCGCGCGCCATCTCGCATTCGCCGCGTGCGCGGCGGCGATCCCGAAGAGGCGTTCATCTGCGGCATGTTCCGCAACCTCGGCCGCACGCTCGCGCGCTATTATTTTCCGGAAGACTGCCGCGCGATATGCGAACTGGTCGAGGCCAACGGCTTCACCGAAGCGCGGGCGTTTCGCGAGACCCTCGGTGTGGGCGCCGACGAACTCGGCATGGCCGTGGCGCGCACCTGGAAATTTCCCGACCTGTTCGTTCACTGCATGGAAGCCGTCGGCGAGGCGCCGCTCGCCAAACCGGAGAACCTCTCTGACCGCATGCGCACGATGGCGATCTTCGCCAACGAACTGTGCGAGCTTGCGGTCATGCCGCCAACCGGCAACCGGCGGGACGCCATGATGGCCTTCGAGGTTCGCTATGCTGCCTGCCTGACCATCACCGACAAGGGATTGTGCAAGCTGCTGGGCGCGGCGCTGGACAAGTTTCGCCTGTTTGCGCCCGTGCTCGGCGTGGATCCGGCACGCAGCAAGTTCGTGAAGGCGATGTCGGCGTGGCTTGCCGACGAGCCGGCGCATAAGCACGGCAAACCCGACGCGGCACCGGACGACGACGAAGTTGCCGAGACCACCGCTCCCCGTGCGGCGGCGCCAGTTGCGC
>JAYSPJ010000490.1:0-3688 GCA_043722155.1 Bradyrhizobium sp. | reverse complement strand
GGAAAGCTTATCAAAACATTTGCACCCGAGCAGTGCGCTAACTACTTTCGACATGCCGGATACGCGTAGTGACCCATTTCAAGTGGAAACCGCTCTAATTAAAACAGAAATGAGGGGTCCACGGAATGGGAGGCAATGGTCTATTTGCGGGGCAGTACTCGGCGGACCAGAATGTCCGTTCCGGATCAGCAGCGTAGGCCCCGCAATGTCCGCATCATGTCCGCCATTCCCTCAATCTCTACATCGCGCTGCAACGACTCAGGCGATGTGACTAAGTTGCTCCAACAGCAGATCGGCGCCAGGCTACGAAGGCGGGCGTCGGGTGCCGGATTCTATCCGCTGAGCGAACCGGCGTTGTGGACCTTGTCGCGGAAGCTGCGGGGCGACAGGCTTGTCGCCCCGGAAAACAGCCGGCTGAAATAGGCCGGGTCGCCGAAACCCAGCGCGTAGGCGATCGTCGAGACCGGCAGGTTGGTATAGACGAGGTTGCGCCGCGCCTCGCGGATGACCCGGTCGAGGATCACATGCGAGGCCGCGTGGCCGGTCGCCGCACGGGTCAGGCGGCTCAGATGCGTCGGCATGATCGACAGCGCGGCGGCATAGTTCGACGCGGTCCAGTGCTGCAGGAAGTGTTGCTTGAGCAGCGCCTCGAACCGGAGAAAAAGGTCGGGTTTCGCCATGCCGTCCGGCGAATTCGGAAAAGATCTGCTGCATGGCGTTGCGCATCTGCGGCGTTCCGCGCACCACGGTCGAATGCGCCAGCACGCGCCGCAGTCCCTCCGACGGCGTCAGCACCTCGTCCAGCATTTCCGCTGCTACGGTCAGCACCCAGTCCTGCGTTTCCGGCTTGAAACGGAAGCCGTGGACATCGCCGACCGGCACGTTGACGACGCGCATCGGCCGCAGCGCATGGATGCGTCCCTCCAGCGTGGCCTGTCCGCCGCCGCTTTCGATCAGCAGGATCTGATGCAGCCGCGGATGCCGGTGGGCTGCGAATTCCCATTCGTGCAGGATCGAACGCGCCGCGATGGTTTCGCAGTGCACGACGTCGGGCAGGTCGCCGGACTCGCCAAACAGATTGTAGGTCTGGACGGTGCGGCTTGCCGGGGTCCTGGGCATGTTCGAATCATACAAGACAAAGCGAGGTCTATCCATTCCTGGCGGTCAAGAATCCGGTAGATTTGTCCAAAATAAAGGGAGGGCTCATGAAAGTTCAGGTTTGCATCATTGGCGGCGGGCCGTCGGGGCTGCTGCTGTCCCAGCTCCTGCACCTGCAGGGCATCGAAACCGTGGTGCTGGAAAAATACAGCCGCGAATATGTGCTGGCCCGGATCAGGGCGGGTGTGCTGGAGCACGGCTTCGCCCAATTGATGCGCGAGGCCCGCTGCGGCGAGCGCATGGACCGCGAGGGCGAGATCCATAAGGGCTTCCATATCGCCCATGACGGCGTGATGGATCACGTCGACCTGTTCAAATATTCCGGCGGCAGCTCTGTCGTCGTTTATGGCCAGACCGAGCTGACGCGCGATCTCTACGACGCGCGCGACCGCATGAAGGGCAACGTCATCCACAACGCCGAGGACGTAACGCCCCACGACCTGAATTCAGACGCGCCCTATGTCACCTATCGCGACGGCGACAGGATCGTCCGTTTCGATTGCGACTATGTCATCGGCGCCGACGGTTTTCACGGCGTCAGCCGCAAATCGATTCCCAGGGAAGTGCTGCGGGAATATGAACGGGTCTATCCGTTCGGCTGGCTCGGCGTTCTGTCGCGCACCAGGCCGGTCTCGCCCGAATTGATCTACGCCAAGCACGCGCGCGGGTTTGCGCTGTGCTCGCTGCGCTCGCAGGTGCTGAGCCGGTACTACATCCAGGTGCCGCTGACGGATCGGGTCGAAGACTGGTCCGATGACGCGTTCTGGGCCGAACTGAAGCGCCGGCTGCCGGGCGAGGTCGCGGCCGGCCTGATCACCGGCCCGTCGATCGAAAAAAGCATCGCGCCGCTGCGCAGCTTCGTAGCCGAGCCGATGCGCTACGGCCGCCTGTTCCTCGCCGGCGACGCCGCGCATATCGTGCCGCCGACCGGCGCGCGCGGGCTCAACAGCGCGGCATCGGACATCTACTACCTCTATCACGCCATGCTCGATCACTACAAAAACGGCGACGATTCCGGTCTCGACGGTTATTCGAAAAAGGCGCTGGCGCGGATCTGGAAGGCGCAGCGTTTCTCATGGTGGATGACCATGCTGCTGCACCGCTTCCCGAACAATATTCCCTACGACGACAGGCTGCAGGAAACGGAAATGTCGTATCTGTTCTCGTCGGAGGCTGCCCAGCGCTCGCTGGCCGAGAATTATGTGGGGCTGCCGTTCTAGCGATCCGCGCCGGATTGCCTGGAATTTGATCCAGAGCAATTCGCGCCGGCAAACGATCCAATAAAGAGGATGAAATATAGGCGATCACATGAGGGAGAGGCCATGCCCAGCTCCAGGCCGCGACAGCCCGTGCCAGGTACCACGATCTTCGACGGCGAGCAGGCCCGCAAGGGCTACGCCCTGAACAAGATGTGCTACTCGTTCAACGACGCCGCCAACCGGCGTGCCTTCGTCGAAGACGAAGACGCCTACTGCGCCAGATACGGCCTGAACGCGCAGCAGCGCGAGGCTATCCGCAACCGCAACGTATTGCAGCTGATCGAGGCCGGCGGCAACGCCTACTACCTGGCGAAGTTCGCCGGGATCTTCGGGCTCGACATGCAGGACATCGGCGCCCAGCAGACCGGCCTGACCAAGGATCAGTTCAAAGCGAAACTTCTCGCCGCAAGGGGATAGGCCATGGCCAGAATCGTCGGGAGCATCACCACCTCGCACGTTCCCGCCATCGGCGGCGCCATCGCCAAGGGACAGCAGAACGACCCCTACTGGAAACCCTTCTTCGACGGTTTTCCGCCGGTGCGCGAATGGCTCGCCAAAGTGAAGCCGGACGTCATCGTGCTGGTCTACAACGATCACGGGCTGAACTTCTTCCTCGACAAGATGCCCACTTTTGCCGTCGGCGCGGCGAGCGAGTACCGCAACGCCGACGAGGGCTGGGGGATTCCGACGCTGCCGCCGTTCCGCGGCGATCCGGCGTTGTCATGGCACCTGATCGAGCAGCTGGTGGCCGAGGATTTCGACATCACGACCTGCCAGGAGATGGTGGTCGACCACGCCTTCACCTTGCCGATGGCGCTGTGCTGGCCCGACATGAAGTGGCCGGTCCGCACCGTGCCGGTGTGCGTCAACACCGTGCAGGGGCCGCTGCCTTCGGCGGCGCGCTGTTACAAGCTCGGCCAGGCGATCGGACGGGCGATCGCATCGTGGCCGGGGGACGAGCGGGTGGTCGTCATGGGCACCGGAGGCCTGTCGCACCAGCTCGATGGCGAGCGCGCCGGTTTCATCAACAAGGATTTCGACCTGCAATTCATGGACAGCATGGTCACCGACCCGGCCTGGGCGACGAAGTATTCGACCACCGAACTGGTCGAGCTTTCGGGCACCCAGGGCGTCGAACTGCTGAACTGGTTGGTCGCGCGCGGCGTGCTGCCGGAGAAGGTGCGAAAGCCGCACGCCAATTACCACATCCCGATCTCGAACACCGCGTCGGGGCTGATGGTGCTTGAGCCGCAGGGCTAGACCCGACGCCA
>JAYSPJ010000489.1:0-2551 GCA_043722155.1 Bradyrhizobium sp. | reverse complement strand
GGCGTATGGGTCCCCGCGTTCGCGGGGACGACGAGTCATGATTTAGCCTCAGCATTCGCCGCCGTCTTCAACACCACGCCCTCGTGCTCCAGCAGCCAGCGCTTCCGCTCCAGCCCGCCGCCATATTTCACCAGCGAACCATTGGCGCCGATCAGGCGGTGGCAGGGAACGACGACACTGAGCGGGTTGGCGCCGTTGGCGTGGCCGACCGCGCGTATCGCTCTGGGCATGCCTATTCTTGCCGCCAATACACCGTAGCTCACGGTGGTCCCGGGCGGAATTTTGGGCAGTGCCTTCCAGACCTTGCGCTGGAACGGCGTGCCGGCGATGCGCCAGCGGATTTCGTTCAGGCGATCGAGATCGCCGTGGAAATAGCCGGTCAGCGCCGCCCTGGTTTCGGCAGACGCCCGCGCGTCTTACAATACCACGGCCCCGTATTGGAGCCGCAACAGGTCTTTCATGCGCGGCTCATGGTCTTCCCAATCCAGCGCGCGGAGCACGCCATCGGCATCGGTCACCAGCAATGCTGTTCCAATCGGCGTTTGCAGCCGATCGAGGCCAAACGCTTCGGGTTGTCGGCTCATGGATTTGCCGGGTTCTTGGACGTCATCATTCCTGCTGAGCCGTACCGGGCCCATCGCACTTTTCACGGGAACCATGCTAGCGTCCACCCGAAATCTGGCTGTCGTATCTGGGGGGAACGAACATGATCTGGATCGCCAATCTGCTGGTGGCGCTGGTCGCCGTTCTGCACGTCTATTTCCTGGTGCTGGAGATGTTCCTCTGGCAGAAGCCGCTGGGCCTGAAGACCTTTCGCAACTCGCCCGAGAAGGCCGCCGAATCCGCGGTGCTGGCCGCCAACCAGGGCTTGTATAATGGATTCCTCGCCGCCGGCCTCGTCTGGGGACTGTTGCATAACGCTCCGGCTTTCGGATTCCAGATCAAGGCGTTCTTTCTGCTCTGCGTGATCGTTGCCGGCGTCTACGGCGCCGCCACCGTCAGCCGCCGGATCTTGTATGTTCAGGCGGCGCCCGCCGTGATCGCATTGATCCTGCTCTGGCTGGCGTAAATTCGATCACCCTTCCGGCCGGCATCGTATTGCCATGCCACAACCGTTCATTCAGTATCTTGCCAGCGTTGGCGTCCGCCACAGCGGACAAGACCATCGGCACAATAAACAGATGAGGAAAGCAGCGATATGAGGAACGGTATTTTTCAGTTCGTCACCGGGACGGCGGTTGCCATCGCGCTGTCGGCATCGCCGGCATCGGCACAGAAGAAATATGACACCGGCGCGACCGATACCGAGATCAAGATCGGCCAGACCGTACCTTTCTCCGGCGCCTATTCCGTTTATGCCAATATCGGCAAGACGCAGGCCGCCTACATGAAGATGATCAACGACCAGGGCGGCATCAACGGCCGCAAGATCAACCTGATCCAGTATGACGACGCCTATTCACCGCCGAAGACAGTCGAACAGGTGCGCAAGCTCGTGGAGGGCGACGAGGTCCTGTTTACCTTCCAGATCATCGGTACCGCGGCAAATGCCGCCGTGCAAAAATATCTCAATGGCAAGAAAGTGCCGCAGCTATTCGCCGCCACCGGCGCCTCGAAGTTCACCGATCCCAAGAACTTCCCCTGGACCATGGGCTACAACCCGAACTATTTCGTCGAGGGCCGCATCTACGGTGTGTACATCCTGAAGGAGCATCCGAACGCCAAGATCGGCATCCTCTATCAGAACGACGATCTGGGTAAGGACTATATCAACGGGTTGAAGGCCGGCCTTGGCGACAAGGCTGCGAAGATGATCGTGGCCGAAGCTTCCTACGAAGTCTCCGATCCCACCATCGATTCGCAAATCCTCAAAATCAAGGACTCCGGCGCGGACCTGTTCTACAGCGCCTCGACGCCGAAGCAGGCCGCACAGGCGATCCGCAAGATCCACGAGCTCAACTGGAAGCCCGTTCACATCCTCGATATCAACGCGAGCCCGGTGAGCGCCACGCTGCAGCCGGCGGGCCTCGAGGCGTCGAAGGGCGTGATCAGCGTCAACTACGGCAAGGATCCCGCCGATCCGACCTGGAAGGACGATGCGGGCCTGAAGAAGTATCTCGACTTCATGACGAAGTACTTCCCGGAGGGCGACAAGATGAACACGGTCAATACCTACGGCTATTCGACCGCCCAGCTCCTGGTGCAGGTGCTCAAGCAGTGCGGCGACGACCTGACGCGTGAGAACGTGATGAAGCAGGCGGCTTCGCTGAAGGACGTCGTACTCGACCTCGGCCTGCCCGGCATGAAGATCAATACCGGCCCGAATGACTACCGGGTCAACAAGCAGTTGCAGATGATGAAGTTCAACGGCGAGCGTTGGGAACTGTTCGGCCCGATCCTCGAAGACGCCGGCCCGGCGGGCTAGTCTACTTCTCCCTCACCCTCCTTGCGGGGAGAGGGCCGGGGTGAGGGGGACTCTCAGCGAGCACGGTGCCTGGAGAGTCCCCCTCACCCGGATTGCTTCGCAATCCGACCTCTCCCCGCAAGCGGG
>JAYSPJ010000488.1:0-4755 GCA_043722155.1 Bradyrhizobium sp. | reverse complement strand
TGCCGGTCGCGCTCGGCCTCGCGCACCTTCTGCACGATCACCTGCTTGGCGGATTGCGCGGCGATGCGGCCATATTCCAGCGGCGGCAGGGTGTCGGCGATGGTGTCGCCGACCTGCGCGCCGGGATTGGCGCGTTGCGCGTCGATCAGCGAAATCTGGTTCGACGAATTCTCGACCTGCTCGACCACCAGCATATGGCGCGACAGCCGCAGCTCGCCCTTCTTGGCGTCGATCTCGGCGTGGACGTCGGTCTCGCTGCCATAGCGGGCCCGCGCCGCCTTGGCGATGGCGTCTTCCATCGCCGCGATCACGATCGAGCGGTCGATCGATTTTTCGCGCGCCACCGCATCCGCGATCTGCAGCAGTTCAAGTTTATTGGCGCTGACAGCTGCCATGGCTCAGTCTCCTTCAGTGGGATCGATTTCGCCTCGAAGCAGTCTCTCTGCGGCGAGGCGGTGTTCCTTGGTGTTTTTCGGGGCGGTCTTTTTCTTCAGGTTCAATTTCGGCTTCGGCGCGTTGCTCTTCGCCGGGTCGCTTTTCTTGGCATGGGGCGGTGGCGGCGGCGCAAGCCCGAGATTCTGCTTGAGTTCGCGCTCGGCGGCCTTGCCGCGCCGCATCGATTCCGCAATCAATTCGTCGGTCAGGACCAGCCGCGCGTCGGCGATGTCTTCCATCACCAGCACGACCGCGGCGTCTTCGCCGGCGCGCATGTCATCGCGATGTAAACGGATGGCATCGCCCTCGACGCCCTCGAGCTTGCCGCGGAACCGCTTGCGGCCCTGATGCGCGACGGCCATTTCGATCTTCACGAGATGGCCGGTATAGCGTTCGAAATCGGAGCGGCGCACCAGCGGCCGGTCGATTCCGGGTGAGGAAATCTCCAGCCGATAGGCCTTCTCGATCGGATCGGCGACATCCAGCACCGGCGACAGCGCCCGCGAAATCGCCTCGCAATCCTCGATCTGCATGGTTCCGTCCGGCCGTTCCGCCATGATCTGGACGGTGCAGCCGAATTCCCCTGAAATCTTGATCCGCACCAGCCGGTAGCCCATCCCCTGCAGCACCGGACCGGCCACCGCCGATACCCGCGCCGCCACGCCCGGCTCGACCACGAGACGCGGCTCGGCAAGCAGATCGAAGTCCACGGAACCAGCAGTTGGATCGGTCATGTCCAGGGTCAAATTTGGTCTAACTTGCAGTGGGTTAGCCGGGTCTAAGCGCGGACCGGCAGTGCTGCCCCGAATGGAACCCGGCGCCGGTATCCGCGTCGGGCTCGTTCAGGTAATAAAAAAGAGCGGGTCCCGAGGGGCCCACTCTCAATACGCGATCGTATGAGAACCATAAGTTGCGGCTGATATAGCGGTTTTCCGCTGCTACGGCAAGGCCCGCGAGGCCGCGAGGCCGTGATTTTGCGGCCTTTCCGGCGCGGTTTCAAACCTAACCCTTCCTTCACGAAGCCCACCTAACGTACCTGAAAACCCGCCAATGAGGCGGGTTTTGAGTGTGTTTTGGATGACCGTCGCCATATCGCTGATCCCCGAGCTTGATGAGATCGTCAGAAATGGCGATCCCAGGCGCCGCGCCGAGGCCGCGCGGCGGATCGCCGAACTGTACCTGCAGGGGGCGGCGAATTACCGGGCCGATCATGTCGAGCTGTTTGACGGGATTCTGACCGGTCTCGTTCCGCACACCGAACTTGCCGCGCGCGCGGATCTGGCCGAACGGCTGTCGATCCTCGCCAACGCGCCGCGCGGGCTGGTCGGGCAACTCGCGCGCGAAGACGAGATCGCGATCGCAGGTCCGCTGCTGCGCCGGTCGCCCGTCATCGACGAGAACGCGCTGGTTGAAATCGCCGGCATCAAGGGCCAGGGCCACCTGCTGGCGATGTCGGAGCGGCCGACGCTGTCTCCCGATCTCACCGATATCATCGTGCGCCGCGGCGATCGCGAGGTGGTGCGCCGCGCCGCGGGCAATGCGGGCGCGCTTTTCTCGCACACCGGATATTCCAGTCTGATCAAGCGCGCCGGCCAGGACGCCGTGCTGACGCTCGCGGTCGGTCAGCGTGCCGATCTTTCAGGGCCTCAGTTGAAGGAACTGCTGGCGGGGTCGATCGAGGTGGTCCGCCGCCGCCTGTTCGAAGTGGTCAGGCCTGAACGGCAGGCCGATATTCAGGCGGCGATGGGTGAAATCGCCGGCGTGCCGGGGCGGGCCGAGAGCCGCCGCGACTTCGCGCCGGCGCAACGCACCATCCTCGCGCTGCATCAGGCCGGCGAGTTGAACGAAGCCGCGTTGCTCGGCTTTGCCAAGGCCCACAAATATGAGGAATCGGTTGCGACGCTTTCCGCCATGGCGGCGGTGAAACTCGCAACCCTCGATCGCCTGATCGCCGGCGATCGTCACGATCCGATCCTGATCGTCGGCAAGGTGATCGGCCTCGAATGGGCCACCGTGCGCGCGCTGATCCTGCTGCGGCTCGGCCAAAACCGGGTACCGTCGCCTGCGGACATCGAAAGCGCGCGGGTGAATTTCGCGCGCCTGATGCCTTCCACGGCCGAGCGCGTGGTGGCTTTCTGGCAGGCCCGCCAAACGGCCTGACGCTTCTGTCCCGTCATTGCGAGCGAAGCGAAGCAAACCAGCTTCTGCCCTGGTGCGGCTGAGGATTGCTTCGCTTCGCTCGCAACGACGAGGTGGAAGGTTGCTCTCCCCAAATCCACATTGCCGCGATATGCTGCTCTCAATGGCGCGGCGCAGCGGCTCCACAGCGTTTTCAGGCAAAGTGGGTGCCGGTTCGCGTTGGGAAAACGCGTCAAACAAAAAAGACGAGGGCCTCGATCCTGATTCAATCAGGACCGCAGGGACCCGAGGGAGAAGCAAAATGCTGACGGAAGCCGACATTCAATTGCATGCCGACAGGATCCGCGACGACGGATACACCGTGATCGAGCGCGCCGCCGGCCCCGATCTGGTCGAGCGGCTGAAGCAGGCGCTGGAGCGGATCGAGCGGGAGCACAATCTCGGCCCCGCCAAGACATCTTTCGAAGGCTTCAAGACCGTCCGCATCAACAATCTCCTGACCTATGACGACATCTTCTGGGAAGTGCCGCTGCATGAGAACGTCCTGCCGGTGGTCGAGCGCGTGCTGGACAGGGAATGCCTGCTGTCGTCGTTCTGTTCGCTGGTGCTCGGCCCCGGCCAGGAGGCGCAGCCGATCCATGAAGACACGCAGTTGATTCCGCTGCCGCGTCCGCACATCCCGATCACGATCAATGCGATCTGGGCGCTGTCGGATTTCCGACCGGACAACGGCGCCACGCGGATACTGCCGGGCAGCCATAAATACGCTTCCTCGCCGGAATACGGCAAAGACTACGACGCGGTCACCGCGACGATGCCGGCCGGCAGCGTGATGCTGTTCGACAGCGCGCTCTGGCATGGCGGCGGCGCCAATACCAGCGATGCCAGGCGCTTCGCGTTCTCCTGCGCCTATTGCTGGGGCTGGATGCGGCAGCAGGAAAACCTGCAACTCGGCATTCCCCATGATACCGCGCGGCGGTTTCCGCGGCGCTTGCAGGAACTATGCGGCTACAGCGTCTACAAGGGACAGTTCGGGCACATCGACAATCACGACCCGATCGAGCTGTTGGGCCGCGAGCGCGGCAAGCGCATGGTGTGGGAAGCGACCGATGTACGGAAAGCGCGGATGGGCGAGGCAGTGAAGCAGTCATAGCGAGACGTCATTCGGCGGCGATGCGAAACATCGAACCCGGAATCTCGAGATTCCCCGGGGCGCAATTGCGCACCTGAGGTCTGGTCCTGCGGACCATCCCGGAATGACAGTGCTGAGTTAGCCCGTCTTCCGAAATCTCAGATACGCCGCCCGGCGGCCTTCGCGTTCGGCCTTCACGCCGTAGCGCGTCATCGTGTAGCCGGGCCACGGCAGCCGCCAGTCGGCGGCACGCTCCGCCAGCCAGACGAAATCGGGCGAGCGCAACAGATGCGCCAGCGTCCAGGCGACGTAGTCGTCGATGTCGCAGACGAAACGGAATTCGCCATCGGGCTTCAGCACGCGCGCCATGGCGTCGACGCTCGAGTCCTGCACGAAACGCCGCTTCCAGTGCCGCCGCTTCGGCCACGGATCGGGATGGATCAGGTCGATTCGAACCAGCGACTGCGGCGGCGCCCAGGCCACCAGTTCGGCGGCATCGCCCGCGAACAGCCTGATGTTGCCGATGTCATGGGCCTCGATCTGCGTCAGGATTTTCGCCATGCCGTTGACGTAGGGCTCGCAGCCGATGAAGCCGGTATCCGGAAAGGCAAGCGCCTCGGCGACCAGATGCTCGCCGCCGCCGAACCCGATTTCGAGCCTGACCGCGTCGACCGGGAGGTCGAACAGCTCAGCCAGGCCGGGCGGGCTCGGACCGGTGATGTCGAGCGCAAGGCGCGGCAGCAGCCGTTCGATCAGGTCGGCCTGGTGCGAGCGCAGTTTGTGACCCTTGCGCCGCCCGAAGAACGAGCCGTGCCGGTGCGCGGCAACGTCATCGTCGGGCGATGGCTCGCGATCGTCCGGCTCGCGTGTTGCGATACTCATCGCAGCGTCTGGTACAGCCGATACAACAGCCGTGTCCTCGGCTCGATCGACGAAATGTACATCTGCTCGTAATGGGTATGCGCGCCCTGGCCATCGACGCCGAGGCCGTCGAGCGTCGCGGTATGCGGCGCGGTGAAATTGCCGTCGGAGCCGCCGCCGGTGAAGGT
>JAYSPJ010000487.1:0-7172 GCA_043722155.1 Bradyrhizobium sp. | reverse complement strand
TCTTGCGTGATTTGGTCATATCCGTACTCCATCGGTTGAGACAGAGCAGGACGCTTCACACCTTAACGTTTGGTCCTATTTCCGGGGTCCACTTCAGTAGTTGCCGGTCACGGCAACATTGACGGCTCTCTGCTTGAGGAATTTCTCGACTGACAAGGATAAATCCTCGCGGGTATCTACTGAATTCAGCGAACGGTTGGTCGACGTCAATTGAGTGTTGAACCTGGTGCCGAAGCCATTGGCGGCTACGATGGTCGCAAGCGAGCGATCCGCCCGAACTCGATCGGGGCCGCATCGGAATCGCCTGCGATGTTCACTATGCGGACAAACACGCTAAAATTGGCTGAATCGATCCCGCTGGATGGGTTCCCGCCGGGGCGCCTGATGCTCAACGGTTTCTTTTTAGTAAACAGAACTCCGTAGAATTACTGACTGAGCGAACGCTCGCGATACCCTCGCGCTGACGCAGGTTCGCAACGCCAGCCGTGCGATGATCGCATGGCGCGGCGGGCGGTAAAGGGAATTCAAACAGAAAACATAAAGTGCGAGCGTTTGCGCTAGGCGTATTCCAACGATTCTTCTGTAAAGCCATACGAAGAATGCCCGGGTGAAGCATTCCCGGGCAACACGAAGGATCGACATGTTAGCGAATCGACGCAGCAGCGAACGCCGTCTGTGCAGACGGGTCGCGAAGATCCAGTTCGGGACCGGCTCGCTGCCGCGAGACTGCATGATCACGGATGTGTCGGCGGGCGGCGTGAAGGTGATCGCCGACTATCCCGACATTCCCGCCGAGTTCACCATCATCCTGTCGGAAGGCGGTCCACGCCAATGCCGGTTGGCTTGGCGGATAGGCTGCGAATTCGGCGCTCAATTCGTCGATTAGGCCGAAAAGACGCTTCAACATACCGAGGCTCGCTACCGTTCGCTCGCCGCGAACGATGACCTCAGCCAAGGCTGCCCCGCGCCTTAACCTGAACTTAGGGTTAAACTGCAAGCATTTTTGACCAGTCTCCGGCGATAGGTCAAATCACGTGCTCCAGCAGTTACTCCGACATTATTGCTTCGCCAGACGTGCTGCATGCGCAGCATCGTCCGCGATTTTGCTATTGGGGCTGTGTGGCTGCCAGACCGCCGGCACCTCTGATATCACGGGGTCGCTGGAGGAGAAGACCGAAGCAAGCCGCGCCGCCGCCCCTCGGCGCGAGTTGGAAGTTTCTCGCGAACGCTTTCGTGCCAGCCCCAAGGATGCCGACGCGGCGCTGCAATACGGCAAGGCGCTGCGCACCACGGGCCAGAAGTCCCAGGCGGTAGCCGTGCTCGAGCAGGCCACCATCGCTCATCCCAGCAACAAGGCGCTGCTCGCCGGCTATGGACGGGCGCTCGCCGATAACGGCAATTTTCAACAGGCCTTCGACGTCCTCACCCGCGCCCATACCCCGGACGATCCGGACTGGCGGATTCTTTCGGCTCAAGGCGCCGTGCTCGATCAGCTCGGCCGCTACGAGGAAGCGCGGCAATACTACTCAAGCGCGCTGAAGATCGTGCCCGAAGAACCTTCCGTGCTGTCCAATCTCGGCCTCTCCTACGTCCTGGCAAAGGATCTGTCCAAGGCGGAGGAGATCATGCGCCGCGCCAACAGCCGCGCGGATGCGGATCAGCGAGTGCGGTTGAATTTGGCGCTGGTGGTTGGCCTGCAGGGCCGTGTTGCCGAGGCTGAAAGTATTGTGAAGGCCGATCGGCCGGCGGAAGAAGCCGCCGCTGACGTCGCCGATCTCAAGCGATTGATGTCCCGCAAGGGCAATGCACGCGCGGATGCGGGTAAACTGCCGCTGGCAGCTGCCGGGCGCCCCGACTGACCTCCGGCGAACGGGTATCGGGGCTGATCGGCCGCGATCCGTTCCCCCCTGACGAAACACCGAGGCACGCCGCGTGAGGGCTTACTTGGCCCGCAACCGCTTGATGATCGGCGACAGGAAAGAGCCACGCGGCTTTTTGGTTTCGCCGCGGCCCGTCAGTTGCCGCGCGATCTGCAGGAACATCTTGGTCGTGCGGTGATTGGCGGAAATTTCCGCGATCATCTGACCGTTGTTGGCAGCCGTGCCGAACATTCGCGAATCGAATGGAATGGAAGCGATCGGCGGACTCTCGATGGTCTTGATGAAACCGCCCGCGTCGATTTCCGGACGCTTCGGCATGCCGACCTGGTTGAGACAATACAAAGGCGGCCGGTCGTTGGGCCGCGATCCCTTCAGCATGTTCAGCATGTTCTTGGTATTGCGCAGATTGGCGAGGTCCGGCTCGGCAACCACCAGAATGTCATCCGCGCCGACCAGCACGCGCTTGGTCCAGCCCGACCATTGGTGCGGAACGTCCAGTACGATGCACGGCGTCGTCATGCGCAACGTATCGAAGATCGCGTCGAAGGCGTCCGCGCCGAGGTCGTAGACCCGGTCGAGCGATGCTGGCGCCGCCAGCAGGCTGAGGTTTTCGGTGCATTTCGCCAGCAGGCGGTCGACGAACGTGGTATCGGGCCGGTCCGGCGAAAAGATCGCGTTGGCGATCCCCTGCAATGGATCCTTGTTGTAATCGAGCCCGGCCGTGCCGAACGCGAGGTCGAGATCAATGACGACGGAATCCAGCGCGAGATCGCGGGCGATCGCCCAGGCCACGTTGTGCGCGACGGTGGACGCGCCGACGCCGCCCTTGGCGCCGACGACGGCGATGACGCGGCCGACGGCGATGGCCTCCGACGCCGAAAACAGGCTGCAGACCGATCGCACCACATCAAGCGGAACGACCGGTCCAATGACGTAATCGCTGACGCCACGACGCACCAGTTCGCGGTAAGGCGCGGCATCGTGGGCGGTGCCGAATACGACGACGCGGGTTCCGGGATCGCAAACGGTTGCGAGGTCGTCGAGGCCGGTCAGGATATCGCTGCCGCCTTCGGTTTCCAGAATAATCACGTTCGGCGTCGGCACCGTGCGATAGGCTTCGATGGCGGTCGCCACGCCGCCCATTTGGACCGTGAGATGGGCCTTGCCCAGACGGCGGTCTTCGGCCGCCGATCGGACCGCAGCCGCGGTTTCCGCGGACTCGCAAAATGCCTGCACCGACACCCGCGGCGCCGGAGCGATGTAATCGTCCGCGTGCGGCACTGTGAGGTCCGACTGATCTTCGGGATGTCGGCGGGCGGAGTTGATCATTTGCCTGTATCGCTGAGTTTGGCTCTGTCGACTTCGGGATAGGTGGTCGTGGTCGGACTGCCCTTGCGATACTTCTCGAACGCCGCCGTGCGCCGCGCGGTATAGGCGGCGGTTTCGGATCGTGGCTGCTCGAGGTCTGCCGGATTGTCGATCATCGCCGCGAGGTTGCGCTGGGTGGCGCAGCCGAAATTGTGGTACGGCTTGTTTTCGCTATGGCTCTTGTTCAGCATCGAGGGCCCGAGATCCTCCGGCCACAGGCCGCAGGGACCGGCGACCGCCGAGATTTTCGGATAACTCAGCCGGATGGTCGCGAACTCCCGCGGATCGTCCGGACGGTAGCGATGCAGCTTGATCCCGCGTGGCGGCACACCGCCCGCCGCGAGCGTCGCCTGAATTTCCCTGAAGGCCGACGCCGCGGCCCGGGCGTTCGGCGTATCGACCGGCACATCGACCACGATCGCGCCGGTGCCTTCGCGAACCCAGGTCCGTGCCAGTCCCATGACGTCGGCGCGTTGCGAAGCGGACAGGCCGCCGCGTGCGTGCCCGACGAAAACGACGATCGAGGTATCGGCTTCCTGAACCGCAATCGGATGGCGCTGCCGGTAGTCGTCGGGCACGCTCGCCGTCACGACTTCCGCGCCGGTATAGGTGCACGCTCCCAGCGTGGCTGAAAGGCCGGCCAGCGCGCCCAACAGGCGCAGGGTGCGAAGGCGATCGCCTGGTGTTCTGTTCGTCATCGTTTTGTCCTCGTCCCGCATCAGCCGGGCAACTCCGCGTCAGTCGATGATGAAGCCAAAGTTGCTCTGATAGCTGCCGACCGGTTCGGCGCGGCCGGCGACCCCGTAAATCCGGTTGATCTGGGCCAGCAGGGTCGATTGGGAATCCGACGCGGGCGCAAAGCCGTCGTCGGGACGCGACAACTCTTTCTGCGCTACCGCCCGAACAACATAGGGCGTCACCAGAACCATCAGTTCGGTCTGGTTGTTGACGAAGTCCTGGCTCCTGAACAGCGCGCCAAGAACGGGCAACGAGTCGAGACCGGGCAATCCGTTGACGGCCTGCTTGGTCTGTTCCTGGATCAGGCCGGCCATCGCCATCGAGCCGCCCGACGGAATTTCCAGCGTCGTCTCGGCCCGACGGGTCCTGATCGAGGGAACGGTCAACGAATTGCCGCCCTGGTTCAAGGTGATGGCGTTCTCGTTGGAGAGTTCGGAGACTTCGGTCATCACGCGCAGGCTGATCCGTCCTTCGGAGAGCACGACCGGCGTGAAGTTGAGCGAGATGCCGAATTTCTTGTAGCTGATCTGGGTGGTGCAGACACGGGTGACGGGGTCGCAGGAGTAACCCGCCGGCACCGGGAATTCGCCGCCGGCGATGAAGGTCGCGGACTCGCCAGAAATGGCGGTCAGGTTGGGTTCGGCCAGCGTCCGCACCACGCCCGCGCTTTCCATCGCGCGCATGGTCGCGGTAACCGTCGGCAGACCTTTGGTGATGGCCGAGGCACTGAGGCCGTTGTCGCTGACCAGCGGGCGGCCATAGGCGGTGAACGGATTGTTGTTGTTGAAATTCACCACCGCGGTGCCGTAATTCATGCTGGCGCTGAGATCGACACCCATCTGCTTGATGATGTCCCGCCGCACTTCCGAAACATTGACTTTCAGCATCACCTGGTCGCGGCCCCGGACCGCGATCGAGTTGACGACCTTGTCGGGACTGCCGACCAGCCGCGCCGCCAGGTCACCCGCCTGCTGTGCCTCGATCGGACTCGATACCGATCCGGTCAGCATGACACCGTCGCCGACGCCCTCGATCTGGATTCCCGGCAAGGTATGCCTCAGCGCGGCGCGCACACCGTTGAGATCGCGCTTGACCGCGATGTCATAGGCCGCGACCTGCTGGCCCGCGGCATCGAAGAACACGACGTTGGTCTGACCGACCGCGGCACCAATGATGTAGGCGCGCTGCGCCGAGCGCACGACCGCGTTCGCAATCTTGGGATCGGCGACCAGCACATCCTTTACCTCGCGCGGCAAGTCGATGATCACGGACTTGCCGACGCCGAGCGCCAGAAAACGAACCTTCGTCGATCCGACGGTGCCGACTGGCGACACGATCGGCGCCTGGTCGCCAACCGGCGACGCGACCGGCTCGTCGGCCGCCAGAACCGGATGGAGTGTCAGCGCGGCGACGGCCGAAAACGAAAGGACACGGACCACCAAGGTCCGCATCGCCAGCTGATTTCCGCTGCATTTCATATTGAGCGTCCTTCGGTCACTTCTGTGTCGTCGTCGCGCTTTGGACGCCGTAGCGAACCACGTTGATGCTTTCGCCCTTTTTGAGAGCCGCAGAATCGTCCGAGATGTTCTCGACCATGTTGAGATCGGCGATGCTGCGCAGCGCCAGCGCCAGCGTGCCGCTCTGGCGCGCGCGCGCCAGCGTCTCGGCCTGCTCGGGCTTCAGTTCGAGCGTGACGGTCTTGCCGACCACGGCGTTCTGGCCGTCCTTTTCCTTTGGCGCCTGATCGATCGCAAGCACGCGAACGTTTGGCAGAATGATCTCGGAGTTGACGACGTCGGGAGCGTTGCGGTCGGGACCCTTCTCACGCTTGGAAAGGATCACGTCGACCCGGTCGTTCGGCAGGATGAAGCCGCCGGCGCCGGTCTCCGGCGAGATTTCGGTGGAGATGGCGCGCATCCCGGTGGGCAGGATCGCCGCCATGAAGCCGGACCCGTCGGCCCTGACCAGCTTCTGCTCCCGGATCGGTTCGCCGGCGATGAAGGGCGCGCGCGCGATCGAGCCCGCCACCTGCGTGGTGGCGTCGGGGCGTTCGACGCGGCGAATGAAGCTGTTGCTGGCCGTCGAGGCCGGCCATTTCTGCCATTGCAGGTCGTCGGGCTTGAGCGACTGACCAAGACCGATGTCGGCCTTCGCAACCAGTACGTCCACCGTCGGCATTTGAGCTGTCGGTTCGACCGGGGTGGATTTCTTGTCCGACCCGCTCGCGAGGTAGGCGGCAACGCTGCCGGCACCAAGAGCGATGGTCAGGACCACAATACGGGCGGTATTCATACGCTTTTACGATCTACTTTTGCGCCAGACGCCTGAATTGCGGTGTGGTGACGACGTCTCCTCCAACATGACTAGGCAGTAAAGGTATAAGGGAACTTGAGGGTTCAAGGAGTTTGCCGAAAGGACGCAGGGATTTGTCCGCATGGTGAACGGGGCGTTCATGGTGAAGAGAGCGTTACCTTCACGCGAGTCCGCAAGACCATGGGTTTTAGGCGGCGATGCGGGATGGCGGCTTCCACGGTAGCGCGCCGGCATCTCAGTCGCGGCGGCGCGGACTCTGCATCGCGCGTCGATCGGCGGCGATTTTCGAACGGTGCCGTCGCCACAAGCGGCCTGACCGGCTTTGCCGTGCGCGCGCCGGCTATTTTCGCGAGGGCTCAGGGTGTCGCGCCGGCGGCTCCGGAATTCGAGAGAACGGCGGCGGCCGGGAAGCCTGCGGCTGCCGCGACGGTTCGGACTCACGCACCACCATGTCAGCACCTCGTTACGTCAAACCGGCTCGGAGTGTATGAACCGCAAGGAAGCCGGCGGCGAACTGAATTTCAGTGGCCGCAGGCACCAGGTTACGACGTCCCCGAGAAGGGGAACCGTCGTTACTTCAGCGAGCTATTGATCGAGGTGAATTTTTCATTCAGGTTGGTGCCGAGGCCGTTGACCACCGCGATGATCGCGAGCGAAATACCAGCTGCGATCAGGCCATACTCGATAGCCGTGGCGCCGGACTCGTCATTCAGAAATTTCAAGATAATGCGCTTCATGTGATGCTCTTTCTCGCTATGGGTGCTGTTCCACCAATTCCCGCCAGCGGACTCTAACATTACAGTTGCCGTTTGTTTGCTTTAAAGTGGGCTCGCTGAGCGGCCGCTTGGTGAGCTCTTCGCCAGAGCGACCATG
>JAYSPJ010000486.1:0-5411 GCA_043722155.1 Bradyrhizobium sp. | reverse complement strand
GCCGCGGTCGCGGTCGACAGCGCGAACTGCGTCTACGTGTTCAACCGTGGCGAGCACCCGATGATCGTGTTCGACGCGGACGGCAACTTCATCACTTCCTGGGGGGAGGGGACGTTCCCGCGCGCCCACGGGCTGCACATCGACGCCGACGACAATCTGTATTGCACCGATGACGGCGACCACACCGTGCGCAAGTGTTCGACCGAGGGCAAGGTGCTGCTGACCATCGGCATTCCGAACAAGCCGGCGCCGTTCATGAGCGGCGAGCCGTTTCATCGCTGCACCCATACCGCGCTGTCGCCGAAGGGCGAGATCTACGTCTCGGACGGTTACGGCAACGCCTGCGTCCACAAATATTCGCCCGACGGCAAGCTGTTGAAGACCTGGGGCGAACCCGGCACCGATCCCGGCCAGTTCAACATCGTCCACAACATCGTCACCGACGCCGACGGCTGGGTCTATGTCGCCGACCGCGAGAACCACCGCGTCCAGGTGTTCGACGGCAACGGCAAATACGAGGCGCAGTGGAACAACCTGCACCGGCCCTGCGCCCTGTGCTGTTGCGGTGGCGGCAAGTCGCCGAATTTCATCATCGGCGAACTCGGCCCCGGCATGCCGGTCAACCGCAAGGTGCCCAATCTCGGTCCACGCCTCTCCATCGTGGACGCCAAGGGCAAGCGCATCGCCCGGCTCGGCGGTGAAAACGGCCCCGGCATCGAGACCGGCAAGTTCCTCGCGCCGCATGGCATCGCGCTGGATTCCAGAGGCGACATCTATCTCGGCGAAGTCGGCGTCACCGACTGGAAGACCAGCTTTCCGGATACCCCGATGCCGGCCGATGTCGGCGTGGCGCGCTGCCTGCAGAAGCTGGAGAAGATCTAGTCCACCTTGATATTCGACGCCTTGATGATCGGCCACCAGCGCTCGGCCTCGGCCTTCTGGAACGCGCGCAGGGCTTCCGGCGACTGCTGCGCGGGCGGCGTGATCTGGATGCCGAGCTCCGCAAAACGCTTTTGCACCTGGGGATCGGCGAGCACCTGCACCATGGTTGCGTTCAGCCTGGCGACGATGTCCTTCGGCGTATCCTTCGGCACCCACAATCCGTACCAGAGCGAAGCAAAAAAGCCTGGCAGCCCCGCCTCGTCGGCGATTGGGATATCCGGCGACGAGGGCAGCCGCGCCCTGCCGGTGATCGCATAGGGTGTGAGGCTGCCGGCGCCGAGCAGCGACTTGAAGTTCGACGACGGCTCGATCATGAAATCGATCTGCCCTGACAGCAGGTCCTGCATCGCCGGCCCGTTGCCGCGATAGGGCACGAATTGAAACCTGGTGCCGGTCTCCTTCTGAAACGAGATGCCGGTGAGATGACCGGTGGCGCCGACGCCGGCGATGCCGACCGAGGCCTTGTCGGGATTGGCCTTCAGCCAGCCGATCAGCCCCTTCAGGTCGTCCGCCGGCAGGCTCTTCTTGCCGACGATCAAGAGCGGCTCGCTGCCGATCTGGATGATCGGTTCGATATCTTTCAAGAGATCGAACTGCAGGGTGTAGAGGCCGCCGGTCAGCATATGCGTGGTCGAGGTGCCGATGCTCGGGGTGTAGCCGTCGGCGGCCGAGCGCACGGCGCGGCCGACGCCGAGGCTGCCGGCGGCGCCTCCCACATTCTCGATCACGACCGGCTGGCCGAGAATCGGTCGCATCTGCTCCGCCAGAAAGCGCGCCAGCGTGTCGGTGGCCCCGCCGGCGGGGAACGGCACGACCATGGTCATTGGACGTGTCGGATAGCTTTGGGCGGCGGCGAGGCCGGTCGACGCCAGATCGAGCAGGATCGCGGCCAAAATCGTCAGCAATCTATACATGCAGCCCTCCGGTGCGCTCTCAGGGCGTCCGGATGTCGTCACATTCGGTGCCGGCTGCGCTTGCCGGCGCAGTTCCTGCCCCGCTGGAAAACCTCCCAACGCTCTTCACAATCCCGTCACGCTGCCTGTAGTATGTCAACTCATGCTGCTTCGCAGTAATATGGGAGCGAGGAGCGTTACTTGAACGCACACGTCTCGCAAGGCGGTTGGCCGGTGCTGGTGCTGAACGCGGATTTCCGTCCGCTCAGCTATTACCCGCTGTCGCTCTGGTCGTGGCAGGACGCGATCAAGGCGGTGTTCCTCGACCGCGTCAATATCGTCGAGCATTACGACCGCGCGGTGCGCAGCCCCTCGTTCGAGATCCAGCTGCCGAGCGTGGTGTCGCTGAAATCCTTCGTCAAGCCGACCACGCATCCGGCCTTCACCCGGTTCAACGTCTTCCTGCGCGACCGTTTCGCCTGCCAGTATTGTTCGGCGCATGACGATCTCACCTTCGATCATATCATCCCGCGTTCCAAGGGCGGCCAGACCACCTGGGAAAACGTCGTCGCCGCCTGTTCGCCCTGCAACCTGCGCAAGGGCAATCTGACGCCGCAGCAGGCGCGGATGTTTCCGCGCCAACCGCCGTTCGCCCCGACGGTGCACCAGCTGCACCGCAACGGAAGGCTGTTCCCGCCGAACTATTTGCACGACAGCTGGCTGGACTATCTCTATTGGGACACCGAGCTCGATCCGTAGGCGGCCGATCAATTTTCAAACAGCCGTAAAAAAAGCTCGTCATTGCGAGCGTCAGCGAAGCAATCCATAGCAACAAGGAAGAATGGATTGCTTCGTCGCAAGTGCTCGTCGCAATGACGGCAAAACAGGGATTCTCAATCTCGCGGCGCGATGCGCCCGAGCTATGCTGGAATTTTTCGCTCCTCTGAAATCAGAGGGCGCAGGGAATGCCGGATGCGCGCTGCACCCGCGGTCTCGTGTGCAAAAGTGTGCATCAAGAAACGCACACGAGCATACAGGTTCAGCGGAGGCAATCCGACATTCCCTGCGCAATGGTTTTACGGCTTATGCCGCGCTCTCCTCGGCGACGAATTCGTCTTGTCACCGTCGCCGGCGGATTGAGGTTTTGTCAGACCCGGTTGGGCTAACTCAACCTCCGCCGACTTGACACCAGCAACGGGTGCCAGGACCACACGGTTTTGCCGTCCGCTTCAGCGCCGCTCGTCTGCGTGCCGCCGATCTCTCATGAGCCGAAGCTCACCCTGCGATCGCGTGTCACGCCCGACGCTGCCGCGTCCACCGCATCCCCTGCCCAACGTACGTGACGATCATGATACGCCCCTCTGTGGGCCGGGACATCAATGGATATAGTTTTGATTTGGGCGAATCGTGAAGCGAAATATTTTCGGAAAATCAGAAAAAATGATTTGACAGGGAGGTCGCCGGACAACCCGTCGGGCAAATCACTCGAGCGGCGTGGCGGCGTGTTCGCCACGCAATCGACTTGAGAAAAAGGTGATGCCGATCGCGGGCAACGGATTCATGCCATCCTTGAACTCGTCGAGACGGCGGATGCCACCGCTGTCGTCGACGGCAAGGCGGTTTTCTCGCTGACCGGCTCAGCCGGTACAAGCAGCCGGAAAATCTTGAAATCGTCAGTGTCGACCGCGCGACGATTCGGGAAAGGTCCGCCGTACCCTGTTGCGCGACGAGCGCGCGACGCGACTGAAGGAAGGCCGGGCGTTCCGGATCATACCGTCGCGCGAACAGGCCAGCGGTTCCACGACATCTGGAAGATGAATCACCCCCAATTCTCATCCTCACGCCATCTCGTCACGGCACTTTCAAGACGGCCGTTTGCGACATAAGATCGTCACTGGTTCGCGCGCGCCTCGCGCACGCCAGGCTGGCCAGGAGATCTCCATGCCCTCATTGACTGAATGGAAAGTGCCGCCGGCGAACCAGCCCCGCTCCGGCGACTACAGCTTCGATCTCGACCGTGCGCTTGCCGCGGTGGTCGGCCTGCATTCGATCATCCCGGCCGACGCCTTCAGCGCGGACACCCTCGGCACCGAGCGCGCCGGCAACGGCGTCCTGATCGACGACGGACTGGTGTTGACCATCGGCTATCTGATCACCGAGGCCGAAACCGTCTGGCTGCATCTCGGCGACGGCCGAGTGGTGGAAGGCCACGCGCTCGGCTTCGATTTCGAAACCGGCTTCGGGCTGGTGCAGGCGCTCGGCCGCATCGACCTCGATCCGCTGCCGCTCGGTTCTTCCGCAGCCGCCGCGATCGGCGACCGCGTCGTGGTCGGCGGCGCCGGCGGACGCACGCGGTCGGTCGCCAGTCACATCGTGGCCAAGCAGGAGTTCGCCGGTTACTGGGAGTATCTGCTCGACGAGGCGATCTTCAGCTATCCCGCGCATCCCAACTGGGGCGGCACCGCCCTGATCTCGACCCGCGGCGAGTTGATCGGCATCGGGTCGCTGCAGCTCGAGCGCGAGCGCGACGGCAGGGCCGAGCATGTCAACATGATCGTTCCGATCGACCTGCTCAAGCCGGTGCTCGACGACATCAGGAAATTCGGCCGCGTCAACAAGCCGGCGCGGCCATGGCTGGGGATGTACACCCACGAGATCGAGAACAGGGTCGTGGTGGTCGGCATCGCCGGCAGAGGGCCGGCGGCGCGCGCCGAACTCAAGGCCGGCGACGTCATCCTGGCCGTCGGCGGCGAGAAGATCTCAAGCCAGATCGGATTCTACCGGAAACTCTGGTCGCTCGGCCCCGCCGGCGTCGACGTGCCGCTCACCGTCTACCATGAAGGCGTCACCTTCGATGTGGTGCTGACCTCAACCGATCGCGCGAAGCTGTTGAAGGCGCCACGGCTGCACTGAACGCAAGGACGCGCGCGATGAGCGAGGCGGTGGTGGACGACATCGTGGCCGTGCTGCCGCCGTTGCTGCAATCGCTCGAGGCGCTCTCCTTCATCGCGCGCCACCTCCATCCACCGGATTTCGGCCGCGTGATGGAAGCCGCGGGCTCCCCGGACCAGGCGTTGCAGGCGGTCCGGGCGCGGCTTTCGGATTGGCCGGAGGAATTCGCGCATTTGCGCGTGCCGCTGGAGACCGCGAGCGGTGCGACGCTCGCCGCATTCGAGGCATTGCGCGCCGTCCAGCAGGGCAATGGCGACCTGATGGCGGTGTTTCGCGCGCTGCGCCACGCCCCACGCGCGCAGGAGGCGCTGTATCCGTTGGCCACGAAACTGCCGCCGGTCTCTGCCTTCTTCCTCGATCCGGCGTTGCGCGACGACGCCGGCCTGCTGGCGCGCCTGGCGGAGCCGGCACATGAAGGCACCGGCATCCTTCACGACCACAACGAGCCCGGCGGCCGCGGCGGCTTCTCGCTCTACGTGCCGGAATATTACACGCCCGAGCGCGCCTGGCCGCTGGTAATGGCGTTGCATGGCGGCAGCGGCAACGGCCGCGGCTTTCTGTGGAGCTGGCTGCGCGATGCGCGCAGCCACGGCGCGATCCTGGTCGCACCGACCGCGACCGGCC
>JAYSPJ010000485.1:0-4526 GCA_043722155.1 Bradyrhizobium sp. | reverse complement strand
ACGCCCAGAATGGCGTTGGCCCCCAGCCGGCTCTTGTTCGGCGTGCCGTCGAGATCGATCATGATCTGGTCGATCTGGACCTGCTCCTCGACGGCCATCTCGCTCAGCGCCTCGAAGATTTCGCCGTTCACGGCTGCGACGGCCTTCTGCACGCCCTTGCCGAGATAGCGCGCCTTGTCGCCGTCGCGCAGCTCGACCGCCTCATGGGCGCCGGTGGAAGCGCCCGACGGCACCGCCGCGCGGCCGATCGAGCCGTCCTCCAGCACCACGTCGACTTCGACCGTGGGATTGCCGCGGCTATCGAGGATTTCGCGGCCGATGATGTCGACGATGGCTGTCATGATCTTGTGCTTCCCGGCATGGAGTGGGCTTGGGTTGGGCGGGTCTTACACGGCGCGCAAGCAAATGTGAACGGTTGCCCTTCGTCCCCGGCCTGACGGGCTGATATGGTCGGCCCATGCTGCCTGAAGGTTGATCTTCGCGTCCGAACCTTCCTTCTCATAAGCCTCGACCCGAAATCGGGTGACATGGCCGTTTTCAAGTCTCCCCGCGGCCGTGGAACCTATGGCATCACCATCACGCCGAAGGGCGACGTCTGGTATGCCTCGCTCGCCGGCAGGCAATGCGACCGTGGTCGAGCCGCCGACGCCCAATCAGGGCGCGCGGCGGGTATGGTCGGATTCGCAAGGCCGGATCTGGGTCAGCGAATGGAACAGCGGCAATGTCTCGGTGCACGATCCCGCCGCCGGTTCCTGGAAGGCCTGGAAACTGCCGGGCGACAATCCCCGCACCTATTCGGTCTATGTCGACGACACGGACAAGGTCTGGCTGACCGATTTCTCGGCCAACGCGATCGTGCGCTTCGATCCCGTGACGGAGAAATTCAACGCGTTCCCCAGCGACAAGTCGGGCGCCAATGTCCGGCAGATGGCCGGCCGGTCGGGCGAAGCATGGGGCGGCGAATCCGGCCTTGCTGTTGCTCCCTGTCCTGGTGGCCGTTCCGGCAGCGGCAGAGGATGCCGGCGAACGCCTGTTTGCGCCATGTCGCGCCTGCCACAGCCTCGATCCGGCCGAGCAGGGCCTGCCCGGCCCCAATCTTGGCGATCTGATCGGCCGCAGGATCGGCGGCGATCCGGCGTTCGATTACTCGCCGGTGCTGCGCAAGGCGCGCGATGACGGCCTGCGCTGGGATGCAGCACGCCTCGACGGCTTCCTCGCCGATCCCGCCGAGATGTTTCCGGGTCTGTGGATGTCGATGCGCGGCGTCGAGGATGCCGCCGAACGCCAGGCGCTGGTGCGCTTTCTGACCACGCCGTCGTCGCGTTGACGGTTGACGGCCGCGCCTGCTTGCGTCCATGTCAGCGCTTCCTAGAGGACGACAACGATGGCTCGAAAATCCCTGCAGCTCGGCCGTGCCGTGGAATGGCCGAAGTCGCCCGATGAGGCCAAGCTCGACCGCGTGCCCAATCCGCAGAAGGACACCAATTACGTGGTGCGGTTCACCGCGCCGGAATTCACCTCGCTCTGTCCGATCACGGGACAACCGGATTTCGCGCATCTGGTGATCGACTATGTGCCCGGCCCGTGGCTGCTGGAGTCAAAATCCCTGAAGCTTTATGTCGCGAGTTTTCGCAACCACGGCGCGTTTCATGAAGACTGCACGGTGGCCATCGGCAAGCGGATCGTCTCCGAGATCAAGCCGAAATGGCTGCGCATCGGCGGCTACTGGTATCCGCGCGGCGGCATCCCGATCGACGTGTTCTGGCAGACCGGAAAACTGCCGAAGGGAATGTGGATTCCGGATCAGGGCGTCGCACCCTATCGCGGCCGGGGCTGATATTCCCGGTCGTCTCAATGCCCGCTCCGCACCAAAGTCTTGACGGGCAGCACTCATTTGAACTTACCGGCTGCAACAGCCGCAACCATCGTCATTTCGAAAAGCGCAACATCAAGGCCCCCAGCATCGTCAGCATTGCCGACACCAGTTTCAGCAGGCTGAGGCGTTCCTTGAGGAAGAAGACCCCAATCAACAACGCGAACACGATGCTGGTTTCCCGCAGCGCGGTGACCACGGCAATGGGCGCCTGCGTAAACGCCCACACCACCAGCGCATAGGCCACAAAGGACGCTCCCCCGCCGACCGCGATCATTTTCTTGTGGCTTCGGATTGTGGCGCGCAACGTGCCCGGAGACGTGGTTGCGATAATGAGGGCGAACGTGGCGGCATTCAGAATCGTCTCCCAGGCGTAAAATCCAACGGGTGTCCCGGCAGCACGAGCGCCATACCCGTCCACCATCGAATACCCCGCCACGAAACATCCCGTGATCAGCGCCAGCGCCGCGCCACGCGGATTGTGCAGACCCTGGCTGCCGCGCACCAGCACCAGGCTCATGATGCCGCAGCCGATCGTCGTAATGCCGACCAGTTGCAGCGTCGACAGCGTCTCGCGAAAAATCAGGACCGAACAGGCCGCCACGATCAGCGGAGCGGTGCCGCGGGCAATCGGATAGACCTGGGTGAGATCGCCGTGCCGATAGGCCCACAACAGAAACAGCTGATAGCCGACGTGAAGCGCGGCGCCGCCAACGATATAAGGAAATGACGCAGCGTCCGGCAGCGGCATAAACGGCAGCGCCAGCAGCGCAAACGGTACGTGGCCGAGAACGACGGCGGTCATGCTGATCACCTTGTCCGGCGCGCCCTTCACCAGCCCGTTCCAGGTCGCGTGAAGTGCCGCGGCGAACAAGACGATCAGCAGAACATGCGTTTCAATCATTCAAGTCTCCCGCCATGAAGCCGTCTTCGTTGCCGAGCAGCCGTTAGGTCGCGCCTGCATCCGCCGGCCCGGTCTGTCGCAACAGCCGCGCGCAGGCGAGGCCGAGGGCAACCATGACAACCGCTGACATCAGCAAGGTCGGGACCTTGCCCAGATTCTCGATGCCCAATCCATACGCGATCGGGCCTACGGTCTGCCCCATGAAGAAGAAGAACGCGTGCAGCGATAGCGCGCTGGCGCGGGCTTCCACTGAAAGCTCACTGGCAAACACCTGCAGGGAGCCGTGAATCATGTAGAAACCCCAGCCCATCAACAGCAGGCTGAGGGCCTGAATCTTCCAGTCCGGACCGAACGCCACCGCGGCAAGCTGCAGGCCGACCAGTGCTGCGCCGGCGATCATCATACCCTTGACACCGAGCCGCGGCAGGAATCGCGAAACGCTCATGGTGTAGAATAGACCGCCGACCGCAAAACATGCGATCACGATCCCCGCAATCGACAGCCGGGTTTCGCCGAGCTCGAACAGGAAGGCCGCCACGAACGGAAACAATCCGAGCACGCAGCACCCCTCGATGAAGACCGCAGCGTAGCAGATGCGCGCATTGGGATTGCTGAAGATCGTGCGATAGCCGTGCCTAAGCGTTGACAGATTCGTCTTCGGTGGCCGTGTCAGCGCCGCGCCCCGAAAACCGAAAGCCACGGCGACCGGGGCCAGGATCACCAACACGCCAAGCACTGCGAGCACGCCTCGCCAGCCCAGCAAGTCGCCGATCAGCCCCGAGAGGGACGCGCCCAGGAGATTGCCGGTCATGGCCCCGGCCAGCGTTCGCCCGATCGCGACCTGCCGTTTTTCCGGACCCACCAGGTCGCTGGTCAGGCTAAGCGCCACCGGAAAAACGCCACCGGAGCCGATGCCGGCGAGAATACGGCTGGCGAACAGCAGCGGGAACGACGTCGAGAGCGCGCCGAGAATGTTCGCCAATCCCAGCAGCACCAGGCAAATCACCATCAGCCGCGCCTTGCCGAACAAGTCCGCGGCCGCGCCCAATACCGGCTGTATAATGGCAAAGGTGAAGGCGAACGCCGCCGAGAAGCCTGCTGCGGTCGCGATGGTGATGCCGAAATCTTCGGCGACGTGCGGCAGCACCGGATCGAGCGCCCGCGCCGACAGGCTGGCTGCGAACGTCGCGAGCGCAATAATATTCAGAACCGGCGGCATCTGCAGCTCACTGCGGCCGCAGCCGTGTCTGTCGATGAAAAAGGCAGAACTTGCGTTGAGTTGAGGTCTCGCTCATTTCAATGGGACCTTGCGTCGCGCGCGCTCGCCGCGTCAACCTCTCGCAAGACGATTAATCCAATTCGTGCCAGCACCGGCAACCCACAGATCTGGTTGCATCAAACGATCATATGCGATAGAAGTAGAATTATATTGGATCGTGCGATTATATTCGAAGCTGCAGGATAGATGCTTCAACATTGCCAAACGTACGCCGTCAGCAAGACGACACGGCATTGGTGCTGACGCGACGACGAAAAACACCGAGCGCGGTGAAATTCCCTGTCCGTTCGACGGCGCAAGTTGGGGAGAAAGTCATGCCAAATCAGACCAGCCAGGTCGCCTTGAAGCAGGTTCTTCAGGATCTGATCGACGCCGCCCAGCGAATAGGCTCAGTCGCTGCCGAACTCGGGCAGAGGCAGGCTCCGCAAATATCGGGAACCTGCCAGGCCGTTGCCGGCCATGAGGCCGTC
>JAYSPJ010000484.1:0-9798 GCA_043722155.1 Bradyrhizobium sp. | reverse complement strand
GTCGATCTTGCCGCAGCCGACGCAGGCGAGGTTGCAGCGAAACAACGGCTCGAGCATCAGCACCAGCGGATAGCGTTTTCGGCCAAGCAGCTTCTGCTTGAGCATGTAGCCGCCGATACGCATCTCTTTGAAGAACGGTATTGCCATTAGAAGTTTCTTTCTGGACTCAAGTAGAGAAGTGGATCAGCCCGCAGTCAGTTCGGCCGGAAGCCGGAATTCGATATTTTCTTCCCGGCCCGGCAGCACCGAAACTTCGACCGGTCCGATCCGTCGCAGGGCCTCGATCACGTCATCGACAAGAACTTCGGGGGCTGAGGCGCCGGCGGTGATGCCGACGGCCTTGGCGTCCTTCAGCCATTCCGGGTTAAGTTCGCTGCCGTCGGCAATGAGATAACTCGCGACTCCGACCTCGGTGCCGATTTCGCGCAGCCTGTTTGAGTTGGAACTATTGGTGGCCCCCACCACCAGGATGACATCCACGAGCTTGCTAAGGTCCCTTACCGCAGATTGGCGGTTCTGTGTCGCATAGCAGATATCCCGGATGTCCGGGCCTTGAATATCCGTAAATCGGGCCTGAAGGGCGGCAATAATGTCTTTTGTGTCGTCCACGCTGAGCGTGGTCTGGGTGATATAGGCCACCGGGGTGTCGGTCGGCAGCGTCAGGGCACCCACGTCGTCGACGTTTTGGACCAGCGTTACCGGGCCGGGAACCTGGCCCATGGTTCCCTCGACCTCGGGATGGCCGGCGTGGCCGATCAGAATCAGCGCCCGGCCTTTCGACATGTAGCGCTTGCCCTGGTTGTGGACCTTGGTGACCAGGGGGCAGGTGGCGTTGAGCACCGGCAGGCCGCGTACCGCGGCTTCCTCCTCGACGCTCCTGGCCACGCCATGGGCGCTGAATACCGTGACCGCCAGCGGCGGCACTTCCGACAGATCCTCGACGAAGATGGCGCCCTTGTTCTTCAGGCTTTCGACAACGTATTTATTGTGGACGATCTCATGCCGGACGTAGACCGGCGGGCCATACTTCTGGAGCGCGCGCTCCACGATCTCGATCGCGCGCACGACGCCTGCGCAAAAGCCGCGTGGCTGCGCCAGATAAACTTCCATGGGATGCCCGTTACGCAAGTAGCACCAAACTCATTCTCTCCGTCCGGCCAGCCCGAACCTGCAATATCCGCACCATGCCGGTTGGCCGGATCTGTTCGCTCCGTCCAAGCGCATGGGGGAACAGGGCTTTGTGGCAAAAAACGATCGGTCAGAAAAGGCGCATCGCAACACGATCGCCAACAGCGTTAAGCCAAAATAGGTAATATGGTACAGTAACGCTCAAGCTGCGGCGGCTGATCTCCTTCCCCCCTCACTCGCTCGTCACTTTACCGCCTGATGATGCTGACTATATCAGCCTCGCAGCGCAGTTTCGGCGTATTTTGCGCTATTTGGTCGTGCTTCCTGAGAAAAAGTCCCCAAAACAACATTAGATCGGTCAGCGGAACTCCGGTAGACAGCGGGCGTTTCCGGCAAGCGGATAACATTAGAAAGAATAGATGTGCTGACAAGTATTGTCGTTTCGATTGTTAAGGCTTGCACGCGGTTTGCCCTCCCAACTGTCCTGATCGCACTCGTGCTTGCGATTGCAGCGGGGTTCTATACGGCCCGGAACTTCGCCATCAACACCGACATCAACACCCTGATTTCGCCCGACCTGGACTGGCGCAAGCGCGACAATCAATTCGGCGCGGCGTTCGATCGGGAACGAACCGTCCTGGCCGTCATTGAAGCGCCGACGCCGGAACTCACCAGCACGGCAAGCGCCGTGCTGGCGCAGAAGCTGGTTGGCGATACCAGGAATTTCGAATCGATCAAGCCGCTCGGCTCCGGGGAGTTTTTCGAAAAGAACGGGCTGCTGTTCCTCCCGGTGGAGCAGGTCGGCAAGCTGACCAACCAGTTCGCCTCTGCAGCCCCCCTGATCGAGATCATGGCCGGCGATCCCAGCATTCGCGGCCTGACGGGGGCGCTGGAAACCGGCCTTGCCGGCGTCAAGCGCGGACAGTTCAAGCTTGATAGCACCGAGCGGCCTTTCAACCTGATCGCGCAGACGGTGGAGAACGGTTTGAACAAGAACACCGCGACGTTCTCGTGGCGCGAACTCGTCAGCGACAAACCGCTCACCGATTCCGATCGCCGCGCCTTCATCGAATTCAAGCCGATCCTCGATTTCAATGCGCTGGAACCCGGCAAGGCCGCGACCGACGCGATCCGGCAGGCGGCCACCGACCTCAACCTCGCGGGCGAGTATGGCGCCCGGGTCAGGTTGACCGGCCCGGTTCCGATCGCCAACGAGGAGTTCGCCACCGTTCAGGACGGCGCCATCATCAACGGCATCGGCACCGTGCTCGTCGTGCTCGTCATTCTCTGGATGGCGCTGCATTCGGGGAAAATCATCTTCGCCGTGTTCCTGAATCTGTGCATCGGGCTTGCGATCACCACGGCGGTGGGCCTGATGATGGTGGGTTCGTTGAACCTGCTCTCGATCGCATTTGCCGTGCTGTTCGTCGGGCTCGGCGTGGATTTCGGCATCCAGTTCAGCGTCCGCTACCGATCGGAGCGTTTCAAGAACGACGACCTGGCGCTGGCGCTGGCGAATGCGGCCGAACGCTCCGCAGTTCCGCTCTCGCTCGCCGCGATGGCGACAGCGGCCGGATTCCTCTGCTTCCTGCCGACCGACTACAAGGGCATCTCGGAGCTGGGAAAGATCGCCGGCGCGGGCATGCTGATTGCGTTTTTGACCAGCATCACGGTGCTGCCGGCGTTGCTGAAAATGCTCAATCCGCCCGGCGAAAAGGAGCCGGTCGGCTACGCGTTTCTGGCACCGGTCGATGAATTCCTGGAAAAGCACCGCGTCATCATCATCGTCGGCACGCTGCTGATAGCGGTGGCCGGCCTGCCGCTACTGTATTTCATGAAGTTCGACTTCAATCCGATCAATCTGCGCAATTCGCAAGTCGAGTCGATCGCGACCTTTCTCGATCTGCGCAAGGATCCGAACACCGGCGCCAACGCCATCAACGTGATGACGAATTCGGAAGCCGACGCGAAGAAGATCGAAGCCAGGCTTGAAAAGGTTCCGGAAGTCCTTCGCGTCATGTCGCTGGACAGTTTTGTGCCGCAGGACCAGCCGGCCAAGCTGAAACTGATCGCGCAAGGGGCGAAGGTGCTGCTTCCCGCGCTGAACCCTGATTCGATCGATGCCGCGCCCTCCGACGAGGAGAACGTCGAGGCCTTGAAGGGATCGGCGGTGAGCTTGCGCAAGGCCGCCGGCGACGCCAGGGGTCCAGGTGCCGTGGCATCGCGGCGGCTGGCCGATGCGCTGTCGAAACTCGCCGAATCGAACGAGGCGATGCGAAACAAGATCCAGGCCATTTTCGTCACGCCGCTGAAGGTGGTGCTCGATCAACTCAAGAACTCGCTGCAGGCGCAGCCGGTCAGCCTGAAAACCCTGCCGGCCGATCTGGTGGCCGGCTGGAAGACCGGGGACGGTATGATTCGCGTCGAGGCGCTGCCGCGCGGCGACCCGAACGACAACGACACCCTGCGCACATTCGCCAACGCGGTGCTGGCCGCCGAGCCGAATGCGATCGGCGGACCGATATCGATTCTCAAATCCGGCGATACCGTCGTCAAGGCGTTCATCCACGCCGGTATCGGGTCGCTGGTCGTGATCAGCCTGCTGCTCTGGCTGGCGTTGCGGCGCGTCGCCGACGTGCTGCTGACGCTGGTGCCGCTCTTGGTGGCGGGCGCGGTGACGCTGGAAATCTGCGTGCTGATCGGCTTGCCGCTCAACTTCGCCAACATCGTCGCGCTGCCGCTGCTGCTCGGCGTCGGCGTCGCGTTCAAGATCTACTACGTCACGGCCTGGCGGTCAGGCCGAACCAATCTGCTGCAGACCAGCCTGACGCGCGCGATCTTCTTCAGCGCGCTGACGACAGCCACGGCGTTCGGAAGCCTGTGGCTATCGAGTCATCCGGGAACCGCGAGCATGGGCAAGCTGCTGGCGCTCTCGCTCGTCACCACGCTTGCCGCGGTGCTGCTGTTCCAGCCGGCGCTAATGGGCAAACCGCGCGATGTCGGGGAGTAGGCAGATATCGCCGATGTCGCCGGGCTGGCCGGTCGCCTGCTTCTGACCAGGTTTGGGAGCCGGGCTGACGGCGCCGGTGGTCTTCGTCGCGGGCGCTGTTGCCGGCGGCGCGGCGGCCCTGGGAAGCGCTCCCGTGCTCTTCGGCGCGCCCTTGGCCATGCTGTTGGTGGGGCTTGAGGGAATCGGGCCCGCGACGCGGGTCCAGGTCTCGCCACCGCAGAGAAAGCCCAGCACGCAGCCTTGAATCTCCATCCGATCGGAGTCGATTGGCTTGATCGTCGAGCTGTAGAACTGGCCGTCCTTGCCATTATAGACTTGGCCTTCCCATTGATCGACGGCAGGCTTCTTCTTCATGTCGATCAGGATCGGCATTCCCAAAGTCGGCCTGTTCTGTTTTGAGACATCGGGATTGTTCCTGTCGCGGCCGCCCGGCGTCTTTTCCCAGGCCACCGCGCCCCACATGCTGCCATTGCATTCGGCAACACGGATGTTGGCGACACCGTCCGCCACCCGCCAGTCGCCTGTCGGATCTGCCGCCAGAGCCGGAACGAGGCTGGCCGCCAAGAATGCAGCTGAAAATGCAACGGTGCGCATGAAATTTCGTGAGCGGTGCAACATGGTTCAAGCCTGTGCCTAATGGATGATTGGAGCGAGGGTCAAAACGCCGCATTGTGCGTTTTCAGTTGACGAAATGCCCACCAACCGACGTATGTAGCCGATGCTATATCCAAATCTAGACGTTTCCGAGATGTTCGTGGACCGGCAAGCGCAGCGCAGTTCCATGCATACGCGCCACCTGAATGAGCAACTGGTAAGGGTTCTCAAGACCATCGGCTACGACGTCGGCTTTCAGAAGGGGCAGGGCCAGTACCTGTTCGATCGCGACGGCGCGCGCTATCTCGATCTACTGAGCGGGTTTGGCGTTTTTGCGATTGGCCGCAATCACCCGGTGTTGCGCCAGGCATTGAAGAGCGTCCTCGACGCTGACCTGCCCAACCTCGTGCAGCTCGACGTCTCGACGCTTGCGGGCGTGCTGGCCGAACGCCTGCTGAAATATGTCCCCTATCTGGACAAGGTGTTTTTTGCCAATTCCGGGGCGGAATGTGTCGAGGCTGCGATCAAGTTCGCACGCGGCGCCACCGGCCGGCCCGGCATCGTGTACTGCGCGCATGCATTCCACGGTCTGTCCTACGGGGCGTTGTCGCTCACCGACGATCCGAACTTCCGCGCCGGTTTCGAGCCGCTGTTGCCCGGATGCACCTCGATCCCCTTCAACGATCTCGCCGCGCTTGAACAAGCGCTGTCGTCGCGCCAAGTCGCGGCCTTTATCGTCGAGCCGATCCAGGGCAAGGGCGTCAACATCCCCAGCGATGACTTCCTGCCGGGTGCGGCCGCGCTGTGCCGCAAGTACGGCACCTTGTTCATCGCCGACGAAATCCAGACCGGGATCGGCCGCACCGGAAAATTCCTCGCGGTCGAGCACTGGAATGTCGAACCCGACATGGTGCTGCTGGCGAAAGCGCTGTCGGGCGGCCACGTTCCGGTCGGTGCGCTGCTGACGCGCAAGAGCATCTTCGACAAGATCTTCAATCAAATGGATCGTGCGGTGGTGCACGGATCGACCTTTGCGAAGAACGATCTGGCGATGGCGGCCGGCATCGCGACGCTCGAAGTGATGGAGGCCGAAAAACTGGTCGAGCAGGCCGCCAGGCGCGGCGCCGAACTGCGGCTGGCGCTGACCCGGATGGTGCCGGGCTACGAACTGATGAAGGAAGTCCGCGGCAAGGGACTGATGATCGGCGTCGAGTTCGGTCCGCCGAAATCGCTGAAGCTGAAGGCGTCTTGGAATCTGCTGGAGAGCGCCAACAAGGGCCTGTTCTGCCAATTGATCACGGTGCCGCTGTTCAAGGATCACAAGATCCTGACGCAGGTCTCCGGCCACGGCAGCCACACCATCAAGCTGTTGCCGCCGCTGACCATCACGGAAGAAGACTGCAAGTGGATCGAGAACTCTTTCGATTCCGTCATCGCCGCCAGCCACAAGGTCCCCGGCGCGATCTGGTCGCTCGGCAAGACGCTGGTCGATAACGCGGTGCGCAAGTCGGCGTAGCCGTTGCCGTCTCAGGGCATTGAAGCGCCGCTTTCCCGGCCGGCCTCGGCGATCAGCTTGTAGGAATGCAGCCGCGCCTCATGATCGAAAACGTCGGACACGACCATCAACTCGTCGGCGCCGGTTTCGCTGACCAGGGCGTCGATACCGGTTCGGACGGTATCGCGCGTGCCGACGATGGAGCGGGCGAGCATCTGCATGGCTTGGGATTTTTCCATCGGCGACCAGTAGCTTTCGATGTCGTCGATCGGCGGATGGCTGAGACCGCGCGCGCCGCGGAAAATGTCCGCGAACGACATCTGTTGAGTCGTGGCCAGATGCCGCGCCGCACGTTCGGTATCGGCGGCGATGATATTGACCCCCACCATGGCATGGGGCCGTGCGAGCTGAGGTGAGGGCTTGAAGCGGCTGCGATAGATTTCGAGCGCGGGCATCAGCTGGGCAGGGGCAAAATGCGAAGCGAAGGCATAGGGCAGGCCGAGCTCGGCGGCGAGTTGTGCGCCGTAGGTACTCGACCCCAGGATCCACAGCGGGACTTCGGTCCCTGCCGCCGGTACGGCTTGTACCCGCTGGCCGGGCACGACGGCCGCGAAATAGGCCTGCAGCTCGAGCACGTCCTGCGGAAAATTGTCCGGGCCCCCGAGGGTGCGGCGAAGCGCCTGGACCGTGATCTGGTCGGTGCCTGGCGCCCGGCCGAGGCCGAGATCGATACGGCCGGGGAACAGCCGCGCCAAAGTCCCAAAATGCTCGGCGATGATGATCGGCGCGTGGTTCGGCAGCATGATCCCGCCGGCGCCGACACGGATGCGTTGCGTGCCCGCGGCGATGTGGGCGATGACGAGCGATGTCGCGGCGCTGGCGATGCCGGGCATGTTGTGATGCTCGGCCACCCAGAAACGGCGATAGCCCCAATCGTCGGCGTGCGCGGCGAGATCGCGGGCATTGTCGAGAGCGCCGCGCGCATCGGTCGCTTCGGTGACACGGACGAGGTCGAGAATGGAGAGTGCTGTCATTGGGGACTTTCAAGTTGAGATTCAATGTAAGTGCGGGAATTCCTGAAGACCAGCGTTGCTGGCGCGATGTCTGCCATCCGCGCCGAGCTTGCCTGAGGTGCGCGGTATTGCAGTCGTTGTGGCGGTTACGATTCTTGACCAGCACCACGATTCCCTGGCGCGGGCGAACTATTCTGGCCACACGAGCTGGTCCGAAGCTGCCGGCCCGGCATCCAGCCCGTCGATGCGAACGAGGCGAGGCTGCATCACATTTAGCCGCAGGGCCTGCAAAGTCGCCTTGACACTTTCTCAAATGCTGTATTGACTAACTAGTTAGTAATATAAGTTTGAGGGTCGAATGGCGGCGGCGTCGGACAACAGGTTCAGAATTGCCATCGATATCGGAGGCACCTTTACCGATATCGCCCTTCTGACCGACGCCGGGCTGATCCACCAAAGCAAGATTTCCTCGACCCCGGCCGATCCAAGCGTCGCCGTGATCGAAGGCGTCGGACAGCTGTTGGCCGAGCTGTCGATCTCGCCCGGCGCCATTGCCGAAGTGCTGCACGGGACCACCGTCGGTTCGAACACCATTCTGCAGCGGAAGGGTGCGAAGACCGGTCTCATCACGACCCGCGGCTTTCGGGATGTGCTGGAGATTGGCCGCATCCGCATGCCCGACATGTTCGACCTGACCTGGGAAAAGCCGAAGCCGCTGGTGCTGCGACGGCACCGCATGGAAGTCACCGAGCGCATGGCGGCGGATGGTTCGACGGTCGAGCCGCTGTCGGAGGCCGGCGTGATCGCCGCCGGCAAGGCGCTCGTCGCCGAGGATATCGAAGCGGTCGCCATCGCCTTCATCAACAGCTATCGCAACCCGGCCCACGAGCTGCAGGCCGAAGCCATCATTCGCGCCAATTTCCCGCATTTGCTGGTCACCACGTCCTGCGCCGTGCTGCCGGAAATGAAGGAATATGAACGCACCAGCACGACGGTGGTGAACGCCTACCTGCTTGCCGCCATGCGCAGTTATCTGCAACGGCTTGAATCGGGACTCCGTGCCATCGGCGTCGCGGCGCCGATCCTGGTCATGACCTCGAACGGCGGCATGCTGGCTGCGAATGTGACCTGCGAAAAGCCGGTGCTCGTGGTGGCCTCCGGTCCCGCCGGCGGCGTCATCGGCGCGGCCAGGCTGGGGGTCGCGCGCAACGACCGCAATGTCATCGTGTTCGATATGGGAGGCACTACCGCGAAGGCCGTCATCATCGAGGACGGCCGCCCCAGCATGACCTCCGAATACGAGTTTCGCGACGGCATCTCGACGTCGAGCCGCTTCATCAAGGCCGGTGGCTACATGCTCAAGGTGCCCGCGATCGACATCGCCGAGGTCGGCGCCGGCGGCGGTTCGATCGCCGGCATCGACAAGGGCGGCCTTCTGGTCGTCGGGCCGCAGTCGGCCGGCGCCATGCCGGGGCCGGCATGCTACGGCCTCGGCAATGACTGGCCGACCGTGACGGATGCCAATGTGGTGCTGGGCTTCATCAACGCGACCTCGTTGGCGGGCGGTAAGCTCCATATCGATCGCGCGCTGAGCGAGAAGGCCATCCGCGTCCATGTCGGCGATCCGCTTTCCTTGCCGATGCAGGACGCGGCGCATGGCATCCGGGCGGTGGCCAATGCCGCGATGGCGCGCGCGATCCGCGCGGTTACCGTCGAACGTGGGCTGGATCCCCGCGACCTCACGCTGATGGCGTTCGGCGGCAATGGCGGCGTGCACGCGCCCGATCTGGCGCGGCAGCTCGGGATTCCGCGCGTGGTGATTCCGCCGATGTCGGGCATCTTCAGCGCGCTCGGCATGCTCGCCTCCGACATCGAGCATACGGCGCTGAAGACCGTGAGCCGGCGGCTCGACTGGATGAGTGTCGCCGATCTCCGGGAAATCAAGGAGGAGCTACGCAAGCAGGTCGCCGCGCAACTCGCCGCCGACGGCTACCAGGCCGAGCGTACGGCGTTTCTCTGGGAAGCGGATTTGCGCCATGAAGGGCAGGCCACCGAACTCACCGTGCCGTTCGAGGGCGAGGATTTCGCTCAGATCCGCGAACGGTTCATCGCCGAATACTTCAAGACCTACGGCTATCGCGACTCGACCCCGATGGAATTGATGAAGGTGCGTGTCGCAGGACGTGGCCTGCGCGACAACCGCCTGGACTTCGGCAACATGAAGATCGCCGCGCGGGCGGGATCGTCCCGATCCGGCACGCGGCAGGTATCCTTTGCGAGGGGCGAGCCTGCGGTGGCGGTCGAGATCGTCGACCGCAACGCGCTGGGCGCTTCGTCCCGGCAGGGACCGCTGATCATCGAGGAGTTCGACGCCACCATCGTCGTGCCGCCCGACGCGAAGGCGCACAGGGATGCGATCGGCTGCATCGTTCTGGAGTTCGAAGCATGAAGGTAGATCCGATCACCTTTGCGGTCATCAAGAGCGGACTGGATTCGATCGCCGACGACATGGCCTATACCGTGGTTAGGATCGCGCGTTCGGAGATCGTCAAGGACGT